>JAKMFG010000294.1 GCA_022425565.1 Alphaproteobacteria bacterium | reverse complement strand
AATGCGCATCTGCTGGGTCCTGATGGCTGATTGTCAAAAAAAGGGAACGACGCGGTCATTACCATCTGATCAGGCCGATAACCGCCGATAAAGCATAGAAGAACTGCAGCGTCAGGAAAGCCCAGCGCCTGTCCAGAACGGCCCAAAGGGCGAACAGTCCCGATGACATCAGAAGAAGCGCGAAACCAAGAACCTCGTTGCCGGTGTTGGACGCAACGAGAAGCGCATAGGCGATCGCAAGGGTCGAGCCGATCACCTCAAAAATGCTGGTGAGGCGCCTGCGTGATCCGTCCATTTGGAAATTCCTTCAGAAAAGATGGTGGCCTGCCGACACGTCCGGCGAGGGCTTTTTATATGTGAAACTTTTCCGGCTCGAAAGAAACACGGATCGGAATGCCATTGGCTCGGCCACCGCTATTGACCGGGGGGAATGTTCTGATACACCCGAACATGGCTTTATCGTGTTGTGAGACCCCATGCAGTTGAAACTCAGCCATCTTGCCGGACGCCTGTCGCGGCATCTTCCAAAACATAGAATGATCCGGCGGGACGGGCTCGCAGCGCGTTTCTTTGTTCCCTGGGGCTGCCACTATGTGGCCAGCGACCTTCAGGAACTGGAGCAGGGCCAGCGTGAGCCAGAGCTGTATCAATGGCTGTCCGCCCTCCCGAAAGACGCCATTCTCTTCGATGTCGGCACCAGCTACGGGCAGGAGGCGGCGCTCGCTTCCTCGCTTGAGGATCGTAACGTGACCGTCGTCGGCTTTGACTGTGGTCTCTTGCATGCGCATTTCTGCGCCCTGAACAAGCGCCTCAATGACGACAGGTTCGAATTCGTCTTCGCCGCTGTCGGCGAGACCAGCGGCATGCCGGTTCAGATCACCTGCAATTCCGACACGCACCTGCCGCATCTGCATCGCAAGAACGCGCCCTACAGCTACAATGTTCCGTCGCTTGCCCTCGACGACTATGCAGCGTCACGCGACCTGGCCCCGACGCATCTGAAGATCGATGTCGATGGTGCCGAGTTTGGCGTGCTGAAAGGTGCCACGAAAATTCTGGAGAACCCGGCCCTGACAGATATCTTCATCGAGATCGACCATGAGAATGCCGGCATTGTCGAGCTTCTGGAGTCTCACGGCTTTTCAGTGTCGTGGAGACATGACAAGCCGCAGAATGCGGATATTCTATTCACCCGCTGATCAGCCAGGCCTTCTGTTTCGGCCATGAAAAAGCCCGGGCGACAAAGCCGCCCGGACCTGAATTGCCGGTTATGTCATCCACAAGTCACTCTGGCGGATTTGCCTCGATAAAGGCATCAACCTCCGCCTCGCTCGCACCGCTGGCAATCAGCGCGTCAAGCTGCGCCGAGATATCCTCGGCAGCGGCGATCTTGGCGGCTTCCTGCGCTGCGTATTCCGCTGCATAGGCTGTCGCCTCGGCAAGGTCCTCCTGCGAGATATTGGCCCAGGCTTCCTTTGTTGCCTCGGCGGCTTCGGCGGCCGCGACACCTGCGATGTCCGCGCTTGCGATTTCATCCAGCGCAGCGGCTATGTCACCCTCAGAAGCGGCCTCGAGAGCCTCTTCAGACAGATTCTCCACCTCAACACCAGCATCCGCTAGTGCTTCGATCGTCAGGGCTTTGGTGACTGTGTCGGTCACCTTCTCGACGACGATGCCCTTGATTGAATCTTCCGACTTGCCGGCAATGTCAGCAAGCGGCACGAATGTTACAGTCCCCTTCACCACAACAAAAAGCTGACCGGCGGCTACACCGGCGGACTTGCCGCCCGACTCCGCCTCGGCAATCAGACGTTAGCGAATTTGAGGTGAGGCACCGTCATAGACCTGTCCATCAGGACCCAGCACCTGACCCTTTTTGAAGGTCAGGGCGGATGCCGTCATTGGAAGTGTAAAAATGGCAACAGCCAAAAAAACAGAATACAACGTCTTCATCTTGGAAATGCCTTTCTATGCAATTAATCTCCGGCCGCCCCAAGTGGGCTAGCGCATAAAGCGGACGTGCTAATATATGAAAGCGATTATATAATCGAGACATAATGTCGTATTGGCGACACAGGCTGAATTCGCGGACCGACACGGTATCTACCCTGTTCAATCCTCCATCAAAGGTGAACCAGAATGCCACTTAAGCAAAACTATTGGCGCCTGATCTTCTTGTCGTGGATGACCGCACTTGTGCTGATTTTCCCGGCCTTGGCGATGAGCTGGGGGTCTGAGGGCATGGGCCCGCTGATGTGGGTTGGCGCGATACCCCTTCTGGCACATGGATACGCGTTTATCGCCGCCATTCCAGCCTTGCGGGAGCGTCAGGATCAGGTGCGGATCGGCGCGGCCCTGCCGGTATTGTCATATCCTCTTGGCGGCATCGCATGCCTGCCCTTCATGCCGCTGGAAATGGCGTTTGGCATGCCCTATGCGGGCATATTCATGGGTATCCTGACCTTTGGCATTTTCTTCACCGGCCTCGCGCCGCTTCTCGCCATCGCACTGACAAAGGTGGTAATGGCACCGGAACTGAGCAGGCGCCGCATCATCATCAGCCTGATGATGCTGACCGCCGGATGGATGCTGTCCGGCATTACCGTTTATCTTCTCGGCAACGCCTGACCGACGGTCGCAGCCGATCTGACGAGAGCTGTCAGGCCAGCGCCGCGGCCCGGCACATCACGTCCAGCTTTGCCACCGCCAGATCGCGGGTCAGCATGCCAAGGCCGCAATCCGGTGCAATCACAAGCCTGTCACGGTCGATATACTGCTGTGCGGACCTGATTCGCCCGACAACTTCATCGACCGTTTCGATCCGGCTTCTCGCCACCGCTACCGATCCGAAAATGACCGCTTTATTCTGAAACAGCCCAAGCAGTTCGAGGTCGTTGCAGCAATGCGCATCCTCGATCGAGACCTGATGGACCGGCAGTGCGTCCATGCCACCTGCCAGCCGGTGATAGCTTTGCGGGTCGGCTTTCCTGTAGTCCTCGTCATCGAGGTGATCGGGATATCCGCAGCAGATATGAACCGCGCGCGTCACATGGTCCGGTACGTTATGGAAGCACCGTTCCAGTCCCTCCATACCGAAACCGAGCGCATCCTCGACCTGTCTTGCAAAGAGCGGTTCATCAACCTGGACATGGCGGCAGCCAGCATCAACCAGCGCCAGGATTTCCTTGTTCACGGTCGCCGCCAGATCGGCAGCAAGGCGGGGCCTGTCGTTATAGTGGCAGTCCACCGTGGTATCCATGATGGTGAGCGGCCCGGGAAGGGTGAATTTCACCTCTCGTGCGCTGACCTTCTGGCTGGCCACAAAATCATGCGGGCTGTAAGCCGAACCATCATGCGAGACCTGCCCTCGAATTGCCGGAAGGTCCGCCTCATAGGCACCATCGCGCAGCACGCGGCGCTCGAGATCACGGAAATCAAATCCTGCGATGTGTCGGCAGTGATAGTGGATGTAGTTCTCGCGCCGCACTTCACCGTCGGTCGGCACATCGACGCCAGCATCGACCTGAAGGCCGATCACCTCTTCGGCGGCGCGGCGGAACAACGCCTCGTCAGCATTGGAGGATTCCCATCTGGTATAGCCGAGTGTCACATCGGTTGATCCCATGGTGCCATTTTGGCGCGCCGAGTCGAACCAGTCACGGATGGGCAGATAGTCCGGCTTTGGGAAAGAGCCGATCACCGTCGTTGGAAGTCTTTTTGTCATGCTCGGCTCTCCAATCCAGTCCGTTACGAATCCTGAGACTCGTAATGACTGAAATTTCGTCTGTTCTTGCCCATGATATAGGCCCCGGCCTCGATCGGAGGCAGTGCCTCGATATCCGCATGCTTGTCGAAATCGCGCGGGTCCACAACAGCGTCGCTGGCGGGGTCGCAAAAGATCGGGATCGAGTAGCGCGACCGGCCAGAACGGTTGAGAACGCGGTGCCTTGTCGAGACCAGCCTTCCGTTGGTCCAGCGTTCCAGCAGATCACCGATATTGCAGACAAAGGTATCTTCGATGGGCATAGCTTCGATCCAGTCGCCAGACCGGTTGAGAACCTGCAACCCGCCCAGACTGTCCTGTTGCAGGATGGTGAGCACGCCGAAATCGGTATGGGCCGCCGCGCCGAACCGCTCTGCCTCGATGTCGGCCTCGCCGATCGCCGGATAATAGACAAGCTGGCCGCGGCCAAGCGGCCGGTGATAGGCACGGGTGAAAATGCCCGGGTCCACATCAAGGCCAATGGCGAGGCATTCGAGAATGCGCAACCCCAGCGCCATCACCGCCTTGTAATAGGGAAGAATGCCAGCGCGCAGGAAGGGCGCCGTCTCGTCCGGCCACTGGTTCGGATGGACAAGCGGGAGACCTGCCTTTACCTGCTCGTCATCGGCATCGACATCACGCCCCCAGAAGAACACTTCCTTGGCGTCATGGGTTGCCGAACCTTCCAGATTGGCAAGGCCTTGCGCCATCCAGCCTCGCTGGTGCCGGTCAACCGCGATATCGGCCTTCGCCGCCTCGGGCAGTTCAAAGAAGCTGCGGCTTGCCGCCATCGCATCCGTGCGCAGCTGTGCCGAAACGCCGTGCCCGGACACATAGAAAAACCCGATCTTGGACGCGGCCTCGACAAGCTCCGCCGCGGCGGCAGTGCGCCCGTCAGACGTGTCTGTTCCCGCCAGGTCAATAACGGGAATATCCTCGAGCCCGACCGTTTTCGCCCTGGCGTAATCCGGTGTCGACGACTTGGACATGGGTCTCTCCTCTGCGACGCTACCTAAAGATGCGCCGGATCGACGATATCAGCTTTCATACCGTCGATCAGCGTCAGGATGTCGAAAATCTCGATATCGAACCGCGCCTTCAGCGCCTGCTTGTAGGGTGGCAGGTTTGTGCATTCCAGAAGCAGCGCCCTCACCCCGCCAGCGGCACACAAGTCGTCGACCAGCCGGACAACCTCGTCTTCGGCACGCTGCCGGTCCAGTGTCGGCAGGTCGTTCGCAATCACCTGACGCAGATGCGACTGCGCAGCCAGACCCGCGACGGCCCCGGCGAATCCGCCAAGTGAAGGGGTGAAAGCGGGCGATGTCAGCACATCCGCATTGAATGTCAGGATCGCAAGCTCGTCATCTGCAAAACGCTTCCTGAGATCGGGAAGCGCCAGCAATGCCGAACTGACGAATGGCATGGTTGTTCGCGCGGCAAGGCGGTCCTGCCAGTAACACAGGAAACCGCATGATGTCGTGAGGATGTCGCCCCGTGCCCGGTCCATCGCCGCCTCAACCGCCGTCATGTCGGTGGCGCCGGGATCGCTGTTTATCACCCGCGCGACCGACAGTTCGGGCACCACATGGACATCAAGATCGGCGCGCCAGGTCTCTGGCGATCCGATATCGCCCGGGATTCGCGGAAAGCCGGTATCAAGCTGGAGAAGGCTGACAACCGACATCGGCCGTCACCCGCGCGGCCCCTGCCGCACATTGTCGGGAAGCCAGGTGGCCAGTTCCGGCCAGATGACGAGGATCACCACCATAAGTACCATCAGCCCAACCATGGGAATGGCCGTACGGGCAATGTAGGAAATCTCGTGTTTCGTCATGCCCTGCAGCACAAACAGGTTGAACCCGATCGGCGGCGTGACCTGCGCCATCTCGACGACCACCACCACAAAGACACCGAACCAGATCACATCGATGCCGGCTTGCCGGATCATCGGCTCGACAATGGCCATGGTCAGCACGACAGACGAGATCCCGTCGAGGAACATGCCAAGAATGATATAGAACACCGTCAGCGCCGCGATCAGCACAATCGGCGACAGGTCCATGCTGTCGATCCAGCCGGCCAGCGCACGCGGCAACCCGGTGAATCCCATCGACAGCGACAGGAACGACGCCCCCATCAGGATCAGCGCAATCATCGCTGACGTGCGCGTCGCCCCCATCAGGCTTGCAAAGAAGGTCTCGCGGGTCAGCGAGCGTTGCACCAGTGCCAGCGCCAGCGCGCCGACGACGCCGACCGCTGCGGCCTCGGTCGCGGTTGCCCAGCCAAAATACATCGACCCGATGACAATGAAGACAAGCGCCAGCACCGGCGCCAGGAAGCGGCTGTCCTTGATCATCTTGGCCAGGCTCATAGATGGTTCCGGCTTTGGCCGCTCGCCGGGGCGCAGATAATGCCAGCCGATGATGTAGGTCATGAACAGGCCAGCAAGAACAAGGCCCGGAATCACACCAGCAAGAAACAGCTTGGTGATGGATTCATTGATCGAGACGCCATAGACGATCAGCGTCAGCGACGGCGGGATCATAAGACCAAGGGTAGCCGCGCCGGCCAGCGTGCCGATGATCATATATTCAGGATAGCCACGCTGGCGAAGCTCGGGGATCGACATCTTGCCAACGGTGGTCAGTGTTGCTGCCGATGATCCCGACACCGCCGCAAAGATCGTGCAGCCGGCGATATTGGTATGGAGCAACCCGCCGGGAAGCCATCGCATCCAGGGCGCCAGTCCGCGGAACATATCCTCTGACAATCGCGTTCGATAGAGAATCTCGCCCATCCAGATGAACAGCGGCAGCGCGGTTAGCGTCCAGCTCGACGCGCCGGTCCAGATGGTGGTGATCATCGCGTCACCGGCCGGGCGCGAGGTGAACAGCTCCATCCCGATATAGGCCACGCCGACAAGCGCCAGGCCAACCCAGATGGACCCGCCCAGAAGTGCGAACATTACAAACAGGAATATTGCGGTGGCGTAAAGTTCGCTCATTCGACGGTTTCCCCTTTGATGGCCGTCTCGTCGGTAACCAGAAGCCTGATCAGATGGTCCCAGACAGCAATCGCCAGAAGGATGGTACCGACTGACATGGGAAGCTGCGGCACCCAGACAGGCGTGTAAATCCACGCATCACCTGTCTTTTCCCAGATCGCGACCCAGTCTCCGGGTGCCGTGCCGAACATCGAGAGGAATGAGACAACCCATTCCGGGATCTGGTCCTGCCCCTGGGTGCGGTCGTTGAGTATTTCCGACAGAAAGTTCGTCTTCACCGCATAGCGTGCGAAATAAGTGGCGATAATCGCGGCAACAAGCATCGCCCCGGCATCGAGCCACATGCGCGTGAAACTGTTGAGATTGAGCAGGATCGACACGCGGATATGTGCCCCACGACTGAAGGCATGCGCCAGCGCGAAGAAACTCGTCGCTGCCATCGCATAGCCGGCAAATTCGGTCGATCCCTCGAATGTGATACCGGCCCAGCGCGCGCCCATCTGCCCGACGATCAGCAAAAGGATCGTCACCATGAACACGGCTGCCAGCACGCCAGAGGCCAGATAGACAGCATCAAGCACGCGCCAGATGCGCAGCAGGAACGGCATCAGCCGGGCACGTTGCAGACGCGCAACCGCGGCCAGCGCCGTCGGAATGACGAAAAGCCAGACCCAGAGCGGCAGGCCAAGGAAAGGGGACCAGTCAGACATGATATATCATTAGAAGCATGCGGTCCCCAGCAAGGCTTTGCCGGGAACCGCGCTATGATTGATCAAACTACATCGCCTTGTAAGCGTCGACGATGGCCTGGCCGTCGGCACCGACCGAAGCAAGCCAGTCAGCCTGCATCTTCGCACCGATGGTCTGGAGCTCCTTGAGGAACGCCGGGCCGGCATCCTCGACCTTCATGCCGTTGGCCTCGAGCTGCTCGAAATACCAGCTGGCAAGCTCGGCCGACTTGGCGGCACAGGCAGCGCCGGTCTCGTCGGCAGCCTTGTGAAGCGCATCCTTG
>JAKMFG010000280.1 GCA_022425565.1 Alphaproteobacteria bacterium | reverse complement strand
GTCGAAGAGGGCATCGTGCCCGGTGGCGGTGTGGCGCTGGTCAAGTCGATCGCCATTCTCGACAAGCTGAAGCCCGCGAACCGTGACCAGGAGGTCGGCGTCGAGATCGTGCGCCGCGCCCTGCAGTCCCCGGCCCGCAACATTGCCGAGAATGCCGGTGCCGAGGGTTCGGTCATCGTCGGCAAGCTTCTCGAGAGCAAGGACGCCAACGAAGGCTATGATGCCGCCACCGGCACCTTTACCGACATGGTGAAGGCCGGCGTCATCGACCCGACCAAGGTTGTCCGTTCCTCGCTGCAGAACGCCGCATCCGTTGCCGGCCTTCTGATCACCACCGAGGCGATGGTCGCTGACCAGCCGGCCGATCCGAAGGACGCCGGCCCGGCAGCACCTGACATGGGTGGCATGGGCGGTATGGGTGGCATGGGCTTCTAAGTCCCATACCCATCGCAGAAGACATCAGGCCGGAGGGGCGACCCTCCGGTCTTTTTTATTAGCCCCGCTCTTGCCAGCGTGTCTTTACTGGTCTTTCAGAAATTCACCGGTGATGCGCACGGCCTCGGCGAGGCCGACCCGTTCCACCCGAACCCCGGGTGGGAAGGCGGATGTCAGCCTCGTCGGCAGGCGGCTGTCCAGCATCACGAAGACGCCGCGGTCGGTGGCGCGCCGGATCAGCCTGCCAAAGGCCTGGCGCAGCTTCAGCCGCGTCACCCGGTCGACCCAGGCATCGCGCCCCTGCCATTCAGCCCGCGCCTTGAACAGGATGTCGGCCCGTGGCCATGGCATACGGTCGAAGATGATCAGCCGCAGCGCCTCGCCGGGCACATCAATGCCGTCGCGCACCGCGTCGGTTCCCAGCAGGCAGGAATGCGGCTCCTCGCGGAAGATCTGCAGCAGCGTCTGAAGGTTCATCCTGTCGACATGCTGCGCATAGAGCGGCAGCCCCTCTGCCTCCAGCCGGCGCACCAGTTCCGGATGCACGGCACGAAGCCGGCGGATGGCGGTGAACAGGCCCAGCGCACCGCCGCCAGCCGTCAGCATCAGCGATGCCATCGCTGCCGCTGTCGCCTGCGGGCGTTCACGCTCGAGGTCGTTGACCACGAGGATGCGGGTCTGTTCCGGATAGTCGAAGGGCGAGTCGAACGCCGCACGCATCGATGGATGTTCCAGATGCAGCGCGCCGGTCATGGTCAGTGCCGATTCCCAGCCAGCCGCCGGGGCGGGCGGGCTGTTATCGGCCGATGGCGGCGGCATGTCGCGAAGCGTTGCCGAGGTGATGGCGACGCCGTGGGCCGGTTCGAGCACGGTATGGGCGAAGGGAATCGTCGGGTCGAGCCAGTGCCGCGCCACCCCGACATCGCGGTCGGTGCCGTCGATGCGGTCGATCTGCATCCAGTCGACAAAGCCGTCGGAGGGTCCGCTCAGAGCCCCCTCCAGAAGCCCCTGCCAGCCCGAGACCGGGCCCGAGGCGCGAAGCTCGAGACCACGAATGGCCCCTTCGAGCCGCGAGCGTTCGGTTGATTCCAGTTCATCGGCGCGGTCATCAAGAATGGACTTCAGACCTGCGGCCAGCTTGCGAAGCGGGGCGCCGAGCTCGGCAAGGGCGGCACGAAGCGGTTCGGCTGCCCTGGCCAGCTCGTCAGGTGCCGGATGGAAATGCGCCTGCAGATCATAGGGGCTGGTCGAATCTTCGACCCGTGCGTAAAGCGTCTGTCGCAACGTCATGAAAAACGTTTCTGCCGGGCCGACGGGCGAGGCGTTGCTGATACGCTTCTGCCATCCCTGGCCAGGCAGGGCGCGCGCTGCCTCAAGCGCGATGTCGAGATCTGCAAGCGCAGCAGGATCATCGGCAAGCAGCTCGCCGATCCGCCGTTTCAGGCCGCGCGCGCGGCCACGTCGCCCGTCCTCTGCACCGCGAATCCAGTTGCGAAGCTCGGCCGATTCCTGCGCGCTCAGATAGATGGAAAAGGCGCTGTCGGCGGCGTCAAACAGATGATGTCCCTCGTCGAACACATAGCGGGTCGGCCGCCTCCTGTCGGTTTCGGCCTCCACCGGCGGGGCATAGGCGGCGTTGATCATCACCAGCGCATGGTTGCTGATGACGATATCGGCGCGGCGGGCCCGCCTTGTCGATTTCTCGACGAAGCAGCGGTTGTAATGCGCACAGGCGCTGTGGATGCACTCGCCCCGACGGTCGGCAAGGCCGATGGTCTGGGCGCGTCCCACAAGGTCTGTCAGCCAGGCCGGAAAGGTTGGGCCAGTCAGGTCGCCGTCGCCGCTCGCCCCGGCCCAGCGCGCCATCAGCCCCAGCGCCGTGCCCCTGCGCGGCGCCCCGCCAAGCTGGCCGAGCGTCTCTTCAAGATTGAGAAGGCATAGATAGTTCTCGCGCCCCTTGCGGATCACCACCTTGCGCGCGCGGCTGGTGGCGTCCGGATAGAGGCGGGTGAGCTCCGAGGCGATCTGGTGCTGCAGCGTGCGGGTATAGGTGGAAATCCAGACTGGCGCACCGTTGGTTTCGGCCCACAGCGTCGCCGGCGCCAGATAGCCGAGCGTCTTGCCGGTGCCTGTTCCCGCCTCGGCCAGCACCATGGCCGGAAGCGGCCCGGCATCCGGCCGGTCGAATCCGGCGGCAAGCGCGGCCGCGTAATCCGCCTGGCTTTCGCGCAGTTCGGAGCCGTCGCCAAGCATCTGGCCAAGCCTGTCACGGGCCGCGTCCGGCGGGATCGGTGTGCTCCCCGGCGGTGGGGTGGCCGAGAATTCATTATATTCGGGAAGCCGTCCAAAGATCGAGGCCATGCGTCCGTCCGGCGGGGCGTTTGGCGGCAGCGGCAGTCCCAGATGCGCCAGCACGATGGGGCCCCATGGCCAGCCCGACGCCGTCATCATGGTGGCGATGGCCCCGGCCTCGCGGCGCGGCCGTTCTTCGCCGGCTGCCAGCTCGTCGAGAAGCGCGAAGGCGGCACGCGGCAGCAGGGCGGCCATGTCCTCTGCCCCGTTCGGCAAAGGAAGCGACAGCTGCGCCGCCAGTCCGCGCGGGGTCGGCAGGCAGAACCGCGCCGGCCGCACAAAGGCAAACAGCTCCATGACATCGAGACAGGCCTCGATCTCGGTGCCGGCGCGGGCCTCGCTCCATCTGCGGTGGCAGATGACCGGCACCGAGGCACGAAGCCGCATCACCGCCTCGCCGCGATCGATGCTGTCGATTTCGCCGGCTTCGGTAATCCAGATCAGCCGCGTTCCCGCCGGGTAGAAGACCGGCGCGCTGTGCAGCTCGGGAACGGCAATCCCGAGAGCGCTTCCCGTGGATATATGGCTGTCGAAGGGCGGCTGTTGCATCGATTTGATATAGCGTCAATCAGGAGACGCTTCCAGCGTGCTCTTCATATGGCCCGAACCCGCCACAGGCCCGGTAAGAGATTGGCAAGAGATCGGTACTGGATTGGTGCGGTGACGGCTCCAACCTTCTGTTGTTGAATGGCAATGATCTTGCCTGACTGCGGCTTTTCCGGCATAGATGGCGCCACCCCGGGGCGATCCAGAATTGCGGCTCCGGGCCGAATTGCCAGACAGGATCCGATCATCATGACCGACAGCATCGCCGCCATCAGGGACGCCGCCAGCAACGCAAAGGCCTGGCCCTTTGCCGAGGCCCGTGATCTGGTCAAACGCCTGGACGCTGCCAATCATGACGGCGAGGTTCTGTTCGAGACAGGTTACGGCCCGTCCGGTCTGCCGCATATCGGTACCTTTGGCGAGGTGGTGCGCACATCAATGGTGCGCCACGCTTTCGAGGTGATGACTGGTGCGAAGACCCGGCTTGTCTGTTTCTCGGATGATATGGACGGCCTTCGCAAGGTGCCTGACAACATCCCGAATGGCGAAGCGATGCAGGCCGATCTTGGCCTGCCGCTGACAGCGGTGCGCGACCCGTTCGGAACGCACCCCTCCTTTGGTGCGCACAACAATGCCCGCCTGCAGGCCTTCCTTGACGGCTTCGGCTTTGAGTATGAATTTGTCAGCTCGACCGACTGTTACACCTCTGGGCGGTTCGATGATGGTCTGCGTGCGGTTCTGGCGCATTACGACAAGATCATGGACATCATGCTGCCCACCCTCGGCGAGGAGCGTCGCGCCACCTACAGCCCGTTCTTTCCGGTCTGTCCGGACACCGGCCGCGTGCTGCAGGCCAAGGTGATCGCCACCCATCCGGACCGCGACGCCATCACCTATCTCCACCCCGACAGCAATGCCGAGATCGAGACCTCGGTCACCGGCGGGGCCTGCAAACTGCAATGGAAGGCCGACTGGGCGATGCGCTGGTTCGTGCTCGGCGTCGATTACGAGATGGCAGGCAAGGACCTGATCGAATCTGTGCGGCAATCCTCGAAGATCACCCGTGCAATCGGGGGTAACCCACCGATTGGAATCTCCTATGAGCTGTTCCTTGATTCAGCCGGCGAGAAAATTTCCAAGTCCAAAGGTAACGGTCTCAGCGTCGAGGAGTGGCTTCGCTATGGCAGCCCGGAATCGCTGGCGCTGTTCATGTATGCGCAGCCGCGCCGGGCGAAGAGGCTGCATTTCGAAGTCATCCCGAAGACGGTTGATGAATATTACCAGCACCGCACCAAGATTGCCGAGCAGGACGAGTCGGCGAGGCTGGAGAACCCGGCCTGGCACATCCATGCCGGCGTTCCCGAGGCGGATGGCCTGCCTGTCAGTTTCACGCTGCTGCTGAACCTTGCCTCGGTCTGCCTTGCCGAGACGCCCGCGGTTGTTTGGGGTTATGTCAGCGACTACGCGCCCGGCGTGTCGGCCGAAACCCATCCCGAACTCGACCGGATGATCGGCTATGCGGTGAATTATTATCAGGACATGGTCCGCCCGCATAAGACTTACCGTCTGCCGACGGCCGACGAGGCCGTGCAGATCGAGACGCTGGCCGCCACCATCGAGGCGCTTCCTGCCGACGCTGATGCCGAGGCTGTGCAGTCCGCCGTCTATGCCACTGGCAAGGATGCCGGTTATGAAAATCTGCGCGCCTGGTTCCAGTGCCTGTACGAGGTTCTTCTCGGTCAGTTCGAAGGGCCGCGCATGGGCTCCTTCTTTGCGCTCTATGGCCGTGCCCAGTCGGTGGCGCTGATGCGTGCAGCGCTTGCCGGTGAACTCGCTGCCGGGTCTTTTGGCAGCGGAGACGCGGCTTGATCTGGCGCGCTGCGGCGGGTCTTGCACGGCTGCTACCGCCCGAGGCTGCGCATCGGGCCGCTGTCGAGACATTGCGCCGCCGCATCGGGCCGTCGCCCGACCTCGACGATATGCCGGTGGAGGTTGCCGGACTTTCCTTCCATAATCCGCTCGGTCTTGCTGCCGGTTTCGACAAGGACGCGGCCTGTCCGGACGGGGCGCTCAGGCTCGGGTTCGGGCATGTCGAGCTTGGTACCATCACCCCGCTTGCACAGCCCGGCAATCCGCGCCCGCGGGTCTTCCGGTTGCCGCAGGACCGGGCCGTTATCAACCGATACGGGTTCAACAGCAACGGCATGGAGCAGGCGGCCGCCCGGCTTGCCGCGCGCCGCGGCACCACGTCAAGGCACCCCGGCATCGTCGGGATCAATGTCGGCGCCAACAAGACCAGCGACATGCCGACTGATGATTACCGCACCGCAGTGGCGCGTCTTGTGCCCTATGCTGACTACATCACGCTGAATATTTCGTCGCCAAACACGCCGGGGCTTCGTGACCTGCAGGCAGGCGACAATCTGCGGCGTACCATCGCCGCTGGCCGCGACGGCATGGCCGAAGCCGGTTTCATGTGCCCGCTCTTCGTCAAAATCGCCCCTGACCTCGAGGATGGTGATATCGATACCATTTGCGCCACCGCGCTGGATGAAGGGATTGACGGGCTGATCGCCACCAACACCACTATTGCCCGTCCCGAGACGCTGCGCTCGCCGCATGCGGCTGAATCAGGCGGTCTTTCGGGTGCGCCCCTGTTCGAGAGGGCGACGCATGTGCTTGCCGCCATTGCCCGGCGCCTGCCGGCAGATGGGCCGGCACTTGTCGGTGTCGGCGGGGTGGCAAGCGGCTGGCAGGCCTATGCCAAGATTCTGGTCGGTGCCAGCCTCGTGCAGCTCTATAGCGGGCTGGCGCTGGAAGGGCCCGATCTGCCCGGGCGGGTGGTCAGCGAGCTGGCGGTGCTGCTAAAGGCCGACGGCCATGAAAGCATTGCAGTGGCGCGTGGCAGCATCCCCGATGCCGGCGAGGCTATTCAACACGCGCTTCGTCTTGCGCAAAGCGCCTGAGCGCCAGCTGCAGCAGTGGCACCGGCGGGTGGGCTGCTGCTGGTGCGCGGAGCGTCCCCTCGCGACCCATCTGCCGTAGTTCCGGATCGACAAATGGTGGGCTGTTGATATGTTCAAGCAGTCTGAAATAGGCAAGCACGACAAGGCGTGCCGACGATGCCATGCTGGAATGAAGGCGGGTATCGTCCACATCGGCGCAAAAGGCGTCCAGCGACACCCCTTCGCGGTTCAGCATGCTGTCGATGCTGTCCCAGACATAGGCTTCCAGAACAATCGTGGTGCGGCGGCCGCCGACCCGTACATTGCGCTTAAGCCGGCGTCCAGTCGATGCCGGGTTGGCTTGTTGCGTCGACCGGCCCCTTGGCGCGCGGGATGGGGAATCTTGTCCTTGCATCATCGGGTCTGCCTCT
>JAKMFG010000252.1 GCA_022425565.1 Alphaproteobacteria bacterium | reverse complement strand
AGATTTTCACCCTCGTGCCATGACGCCCCTTCGGGCCATCAGGCACGAAGAGCCACCTCAGGGACGGGCCATGCTCCAGGCATTACGAAACGGCGTCAAATCGCCAATCATGAAGGTATTCCTCATTTTCCTCGCTGGCGGCTTTGCCTTGTGGGGTGTGGGAGACATAACCACCGGCCTGATCGGTGGTAGCGACAAGGCGATTTCGGCAGGCGACGAGAGCCTGTCCCCGCGCGAAGTCGCCGTTGAATTCGACCGCACGCGCCGCAACTACCTCCCGAATGCGACCATGGGCGAGGCCCTGCAGTCCGGACTGCTTGGCGAAGTTGCCGGCAGCCTGGCACGCGATGTTGTATTCAAGGCGGAGGCCAACAGCCTCGGCCTGACGGTGACCCGCGCCATGCAGCGAGCCGAAGTTGCGCGCGAGCCATCATTCAAGGACGCCAATGACGAGTTTTCGCAGACACGCTTTATCGGGGTTCTGGCCGGTGCCGGCCTTAGCGAAGCGGAATATCTCGAGCGGGTCAGCATCGCACTGCGCCGCGAGCAGATTGTCGATGCGCTGGCAGCCGGCGCCGCCCAACCGGCGTCCGTGGCACGCACGCTGACATCCTTTGAACTCGAGCGGCGCACTGCCCGCATCGTTTCCTTCCCGGTTGAAGCCGACAGCATCACCACTCCGACCGATGACCAGCTTGCAAGCTGGTTCGAAGAGGTGAAAAGCCGTTACGACGCGCCGGCGCTGCGTTCGGCACGTGTTGGCAGTATCGAGCCGCAGATGTTTGCAGATGGCATCGACATCAGCGACAGCGCGATCGAAACCGCCTATGCCGACAGGCTTGATGAATTCACCACACCTGAATCTCGCCGTGTCAGGCAGATGGTGTTTGACGACATGGAAACCGCGCAGACCGCACTTTCGCGTGTATCGGGCGGTGAAGAATTTGCTGCTGTCGCCTCCGACATGCTGGGGTGGAGCGAGGATGACATCACCCTTGGCCTTGTGACCCGCAATGATCTTGAAGGCGCTGTAGGCGATGCCGTGTTCGACGCTGGCGCCGGCGCGGTTGCCGGCCCTGCTGAATCCGTCTTCGGTGTACATCTTCTGGTCGTGGACGAGATCATCGAGGGGGGAGAGACCAGCCTCGACGAGGTTCGCGAGGAAATTCGCACGACGCTGCGCCTCGAGGCCGCTACTGACCTGATCTACGACAAGGTCAACGAGCTTGAGGACAAGATCGCGTCTGGCGCCACCCTCGACGAGGCATTTGCCTCGATCAACGGCACAGTCGTAACGCTGACCGATGTCGACCGGCGCGGCGCGGATATCAACGGGCAGCCGGTTGCCGGGGACGCATCCGAAATCGGTCAGGACAGTCTTGTCCTCGAAGCCGTCTGGGCGGCCGATATCGATGAAATTGGTGTTGTCGAAGAAGGCACCGACGACATGTTCTTTGTTGTCGAAGTCACAGGCGAGAGTGATCCGCGCGAGCGCAGCCTTGACGAGGTGCGGTCCCGCGCCGTCGTCGACTGGCAGACTGTCGAGGCGATCAAGTCGGCACGGGCAGCGGCCGAGAGCGCCATTGAGGCCGGCAGCATCTTTGACAGCGCCGAGACCACCACCGATTTCAGGCGCAACGGTATCGGGCTCGACCATGAAGCCGCGCGGCTGATCGCGACCGCAGTGTTCGAGCAGGATAGTGGTGACGCCCGAGTTGTTGAGACCGGCACCGAGGCAATCGCCGTACGGACCGAAACGATCATGCCGGCAGACGCAGACGAACTGGACCGCTCGGCCACGCTTGTGGGCGATGTGATTGCTAATTCCATTCGTCAGGACGTACTCAACACGCTGGCTGGCGAGCTCTCACAGACGCATGACCTTCGTGTCCAGCTTGGCAGCGTCCAGCAGTTGCTGATCGGCACCCAATGATCAATGACGCCGCTGACAGCGCCTTCGCCACGTTTGCCGAGGGCTTTGGCGGCGGCACGCCGCAGCTGGTCTCGCGCGAACTGGTCGCAGACACGCAGACACCCGTATCGGCCTATCTAAGGCTCGCTGCGGGAAGCCGTAACACATTCCTGCTTGAATCTGTCGAGGGCGGCGAGATCAGAGGACGGTTCTCGGTAATCGGGCTGTCTCCTGACCTGATCTGGCGATGTCGCGGCAATGTCGCCGAAATCAATCGCGATCCGGCAGGCAATGGCGAATTTGCTGCCGACAGCCAGGCTCCGATCGAGTCTCTTCGCGCGCTCATGGCTGAATCCGCCATGACCGATACCGGCGACCTGCCACCGATGTCTGCCGGCCTTTTCGGCTATTTCGGCTATGACATGATCCGCCATATCGAGGCCATTCCCGACGCCAATCCGACCGTCATTGACACACCGGATTCCATGCTGGTCCGCCCGTCCCTGATCGCTATTTTCGACAGGCTGAAGGACAGCATCACCTTTGTAGTTCAGGTCAGGCCGGCCGAATGGGACGAACCCAAGGCTGCCTGGCGCCATGCGCAGGACAGGATTAAGGCGGCGCTAGACGCGCTTGATGCCCCGATGCCCCCGACCGAAGCCGGTGAAAGCACCGCGCCCCTTCCCGACCCACGCTCGAATATGGAACAGCAGGATTTCCTGGCGATGGTCGATACGGCCAAGGATTACATTCGGGCCGGCGATATTTTTCAGGTAGTACTCTCACAGCGGTTCTCGATTCCGTTCCACCTTCCGGCGATCAATCTTTATCGCAGCCTAAGACGGCTGAACCCGTCGCCCTTCCTGTTCTTCTTCGATTTCGATGAACTTGCCATTGTCGGATCCAGTCCGGAAATTCTCGTCCGCCTGCGGGACGACGTTGTCACCATCCGTCCGATCGCCGGCACGCGAAAACGCGGCACGACGCCGGAAGAAGATGCAGCGAACGCAGCCGATCTCATGGGAGACGTCAAGGAACGCGCCGAGCACCTGATGCTACTGGACCTTGGCCGCAACGATGTTGGCCGGGTGTCAAAACCGGGGTCGGTGCGGGTGAAATCGAATTACGAGGTCGAGTATTACAGCCATGTGATGCATATCGCCTCT
>JAKMFG010000249.1 GCA_022425565.1 Alphaproteobacteria bacterium | reverse complement strand
GTAGAGGTTACCGCGATGACAGGCGCTGCAAACGATCGTGGCCTGCGCGCCAGCCTCATCTTAAACATTCTGGCCATCTCCCTGTCGCTGGCAGCGCTTGACGGCGGATCGCCGCTCTTTGTTGAAGGGGCGGTACAGCTGATCCTGCTACTCGGCGTGTCCGAGGCGGTGATCGTCGTGACCGTGGTCGCGGTGGGAACGGCGGCACCCGAGATTGTCACTGCCGCCGTAGCCGCCTGGAACCGTCACACGGATGTCGCCATTGGCAATGTGATCGGCAGCAGCATTTTCAATCTTCTCGGCATTGCCGGGGTCACCGCGCTGGTATCCCCGATTGCTGTTGGCGCACAGTTCATAGAAACCGATATCGGCATTCTGCTGGCCGCCACCGCAGGCGTCACCCTCCTCGCTCTTGCGCTTGGCAGACTTGGGCGGCGTGCCGGCCTCCTTCTGCTTACCGCCTATGCGGCATATATCCTGCAGCTCGGGTGAGTAAGGCTTGCGATTTTTTGAATTTCTTGAATTCATGAAGATGGTGTTCATTTCATCGGACACACAGACACCGGCGGTATCGGTCGATGAGCGGACGCCAGGTCGAGCCATGACCTGACCAGCCGACCTGACCAGCCGACCTGACCAGCCATGACCTGAAAGGCAATCAGATGACAGACCAATCCAGCATGAACATTGCCGTCTTCGGACTTGGCTCTATGGGATATGGCATGGCGCAGTCGCTGCTTCGCGCTGGTCACACTGTCCACGGTTTTGATGTGGTGCCGCATCAGGTCGCCCGGTTTCAGGATGAAGGCGGCGCCGGAGGAGAACTAGCGGACATTGCAGGCGGTCTTGATGCGGTCGTCGTGGTGGTGCTGAACGCCGGGCAGACAGAAGAGGTGCTGTTTGGCGATGATGGCATTGTGCCACGGCTGAAAGACAGAGCCGTAATCATGTCATGCGCCACGGTTCCCCCGGAATTCGCCATGGATGCCGAAGCGCGGTGCGCCGCGGCAGGCATCCATTATCTGGACGCGCCGATCTCCGGCGGGTCGGTCAAGGCGGCAGAGGGCCATCTCAGCGTAATGGCGGCCGGCAGGCCGGAAGCCTTTGCCGCGGCCAAGCCGGTGCTTGATGCCACCGCTGAGACCGTGTTTGACATGGGCGACCATGCCGGCCCGGGATCGGTGATGAAATCGGTAAACCAGCTTTTGGCAGGCGTACATATCGCGACCATGGCCGAGGCGCTGACATTCGGCATGCAGCAGGGGTTGGCACCGGACCGGTTTCTGGAAGTGATCTCGAAATGCGCCGGAACCAGCTGGATGCTGGAGAACCGCGCGCCGCACATCATCGATGGCGACTACACCCCTCATTCGCAGGTCGATATCTGGCTGAAGGATCTTGGCATCGTTATGGACATCGCCAGGTCGAACAAATTCAGCGCACCGATCGCTGCCGCGGCCCTGCAGCAATATGTGGCCGCCTCTGGCATGGGGCTCGGGCAGGAGGATGACGCCGCCGTTGCCAAAGTCTATGCCCGCAATTCAGGCCAGCAGCTTCCCGGAGAAGGCTCGTGAAAACGCTTCTGGGTTGTATTGCTGATGATTTTACCGGCGCGACCGACCTTGCCGGGTTGCTGGCACGCTCCGGCGTGAAGGTCTCGCTCAGGCTGGGCGTCCCCGACGAGGCGCCGTCCGGCACCGCCCCGTTCGAGGTGATCGCCCTGAAATGCCGGACGGCCCCGGTGGATGAGGCAGTCGCCGAATGCCGCGCCGCGCTGGCCTGGCTGCGGGCGGCCGGTGCCGACAGGTTTTTCTGGAAATATTGCTCGACCTTCGACAGCACGTCCGAGGGCAATATCGGGCCGGTGGCTGAGGCGCTAATGGATAATCTTGGCGCAGAGCAGACCATCTACTGCCCCGCCTTTCCGGAAAATGGCCGTTCGATCTTCATGGGCAATCTGTTCGTCGGACAACAGCCGCTGGCGGAAAGCCCGATGAAGGATCACCCGCTGACCCCGATGCGTGACAGCAATCTCATGCGGCTTCTCGAGCCGCAGGTGACACGGCCTGTTGGGCTCGCCGACAGGCTGACCGTGGCGCAGGGCGTGAATGCGCTGCGCGAAAAACTGGACAGCCTTGCCACAGATGGCGTGGCGCATGTTGTGGTGGATGCGGTCGCCAATGAAGACCTCGGCATCATTTCTGCCGCCTGTCGCGACATGACCCTGCTGACTGGCGGCTCGGCCGTGGCGATGCCGCTGCCGGAACTCTATCGCGCAGACGGCCGCCTGGCTGCGGATGCGCCTGCGGCCACCACACCGGATCTGGAACCGGGAGCGGTTATCCTGTCGGGAAGCTGCTCGGCGATGACGAATGAACAGGTGGCGGCCTATGGCCCGGCGGCCCCGTCACTGCGGCTTGACCCGCTGCAGCTGGCAGAGGATGGCCCGGGTCCGGCGCTGGACTGGCTTGCCGCTCAACCTGCAGCCAGCAATCCCCTGATCTATGCCACCGCACGGCCGGAGGATGTTCGCGCCGCACAGGAACAACTCGGCGTGGCAAAGGCCGGTGCGCTGGTCGAAGAGGCGCTTGCCGCGCTTGCCATCGCCGCGTTCGAAACCGGCATCCGCAGGTTTGTGGTGGCGGGCGGCGAGACATCCGGCGCGGTGGCACAAGCGCTTGGCCTGTCGCGCCTCGACATCGGGGCCGAGATTGCGCCCGGCGTTCCCTGGACCTTTTCACGCGTCAAGGGCGAGGATATTGCGATCACCCTGAAATCGGGTAATTTCGGGAATGAGGATTTTTTTGCCACGGCACTGGCGCGACTGGAGGAATGATGGGCAGCGACAACCGGTTACGCGAACAGATCTGCCTTCTGGCAAAGTCGATGTTCGACCGCGGCCTGACAGGCGGCAGCACCGGCAACATTTCCGCCCGCACCGAAGATGGCGGGCTGCTGGTCTCTCCCACCGGCACCAGCTTCGGACGGCTGGATCCGGCGCGGCTGGCGCTGATCGACAAGTCCGGACGGCATGTGGACGGCGATGCGCCAACCAAGGAGATGCCGCTTCACAGCGCCTTTTACGACACGCGGTCAAGCGCCGGTGCGGTGGTCCATCTTCATTCCTGTCATTCGGTGGCGCTGTCGATGATGCCGGATGTGGACGAGGATGACTTCCTGCCGCCATTGACGCCCTATGCCGTCATGAAACTTGGCAAGGTGAAGCTGCTTCCCTTCTTCCTGCCGGGCGACCCGGCAATGGGCGAGGCAGTGCGCGGCCTTGCCGGAAAACGCTCGGCGGTGATGCTTGCCAGTCACGGGCCGGTCGTCGCCGGCAAGGATGTCGAGGCCGCCTGCAATGCCATTGAAGAGCTGGAAGACACGGCGCGCCTTGCCATGATGACCCGCGGCATGAACCCGCGCCTGCTGACCCCCGGCCAGGTCCGTGAGCTTGTAAACGGCTTTGATGTGGAATGGGACGAGTGATCCGGTTCTCCGCCAATCTGGGATTTTTGTGGACGGACCGGCCGCTTGCAGCCGCCGTGCGCGCAGCCGCAGCGGCAGGCTTTGATGCAGTGGAATGCCACTGGCCCTATAATGAGGATGCCGGCGCAGTAACGGCGGCGTTGGCCGAGACCGGGCTGTCCATGCTGGGGCTGAACGCGCCGCGCGGCAATGTCGGGGCCGGCGAGAACGGTATCGCGGCGCTTGTTGGACGCGAAACGGAAGCGCGCGCTGGCATAGATGCGGCGCTGGATTACGCCGAGGCCATCAATGCCGGCAACATCCATGTGCTGTCGGGATTTGCCGGCGGCGATGCAGCGGAGGCCTGCTTCGTTGACAATCTGCGCTATGCCGCCGACACGGCGGCGGCGCGCGGGCGCACCATCCTGATCGAGCCACTGAACCATTATGATGCGCCGGGCTATTTCCTGAACCATACCGAGATGGCCCGCCGGATCATCGAGGCGGTCGGCGCGCCCAACCTGAAGCTGATGTTCGACTGCTATCACATCCAGATTCTGGAAGGCGACCTGACCCGCCGGATCGATGCCAATCTGGACATCACCGGCCATATCCAGTTCGCCGGCGTGCCGTCGCGTGGCCGGCCCGATATCGGCGAGGTCAATTACCCCCACATTTTCGCGCATCTGGCCGCCTGCGGATATGACGAGCCGCTCGGCGCGGAATACAGGCCAGAGGCCGGCGACACCGACGCCTCGCTTGGCTGGATGCAAGCTATGCGCTGACCGCAAGCCGGTGTCTGCATGGACATATTAC
>JAKMFG010000258.1 GCA_022425565.1 Alphaproteobacteria bacterium | reverse complement strand
GTGAACAACCGGATGTCCTCTACAGCGTGCATAGCCGCTATTTACAGCGACTGGGACAGGTCATCTGGCGCTGAAACAGTGGTTTGCAAGCAAAGATCTATGGACGGTACCATCCACCAAATCTGTTCGATATCAGAAGTTGAGCCGAAAACCGCAGTGGTCGTCGGAGAACCCTAAACCACTAGTTCAGTGCGCTACGCAAGACCACTACAGCCGAGCGGTGTAGTCGTCCAAATCCTTGTGTCAAAGCAAAGTAAATCCCTTGTGCCACAGCCGACGATTGGACAGTATTATCTTCGACGATTCTGGATCTGCAGGACGGATATGATGTCATTTGAAATGCGTCTTGAGCAACTCGGAATCGAATTGCCCGACCTTAGTGCCGGCGGCTATTACGGCCAGTCATATGGTAAGATGAAAACCCACCACATCGTGGGTAACGTTTTGTATCTCTCCGGGCACACACCAGTCAGGAACGGCAAAGTCATTCACCCTGGAAGGATCGGAGGAGAAGTATCTGTCGAACAGGGATATGAAGCAGCACGCTTGACTGGCATCAATATGATAGCGGGTATGAAACATGCCCTTGGGGACTTGGAACGCGTAAGAGGATTAATTCGTTGCCTATGCTTCGTTGCATGTGAACCAGATTTCAACGACGTCCATCTGGTTTCCAGTGGCTGCACAGATGTTATCGTTGATGTCTTTGGCGAGTCTATTGGAGTTGGGGGCCGAGCAACTATCGGCATACAATCGCTGTGCGATAGGATGTGCTTCGAGACTATGGCCGAAGTCGAGATAATTTAGTATCGGCAAACAAAGACCATCACGTTTTTCTATGGCAACCATAGAATGTAGCGTTTTCTGCGAACAAATCCTGGACTGATCTTGTCCTGAATTTGTCCTAAGCCGTTTTTT
Source organism: Alphaproteobacteria bacterium (assembly GCA_022425565.1). GTDB lineage: Bacteria > Pseudomonadota > Alphaproteobacteria > Puniceispirillales > Puniceispirillaceae > UBA8309. Next base: position 9,492 of record JAKMFG010000258.1, on the reverse strand, counting down.
TGCGACTTGCACACCAGGCAGTACCCCAAGGCCAACTTTATGTTTTTGAGGAAGAGTTTGTTGGTCGGAGCGGCGGGATTCGAACCCACGACCCCTTCACCCCCAGTAAAGTGCGCTACCAGGCTGCGCTACGCTCCGACACGGAGAGTTTATACGCGCCGTCGCGACACCGTGCAATTCCCTTTCGCCAGGAATAATCTGTTTCCCCTGACAGAAGTGACCAAGACAAAGCGGCAATGCTCGGATATGGTCATTCTGTGCAGTACGCTGGCAATCGGGATCAGGCAGGCCATGTTCGAGCGAGACAAATACATCATCTGGGAAGCTGGTGAGGCCATCTACCGCGCCGGCGACCCGTCGAACGAGGCCTTTCTGATTATGGAAGGATCGGTCCAGATTTTCACGAGCGAGGGGTTATTGCTCAATCGCATCGGCAAAAATGAAATTCTGGGTGAAACTTCACTTCTTCTCAATGTCGCTCGCACCGTCACCGCGATCGCCGCCACCACTGGCGCCAAGGCGACCCGCATTCCAAGGCAATATTTCGACGATATTGCCGCCCGCGACCGGGTCACTGGCGCGCTGATCCGCAAGAGCCAGTTTCGGCTGATTGATAGCAACACACAGTCCAACATGCTTGGCAAGGAGATCGACAGGCTGAGCATTCTTGTCGAAAACGCTATCAACAACGGATTCAAAGATAGCGACGCCATCAACGAACTTCGGTCTACAATCGCTCGTCTGCGCAAGCAGGTCGTATTCGAGCGGCATCACGCCTATCACCCGACCACGCTGGAAGACAGGCGTGATGAAGGAGAGAATGCCGATAATTTCGGCTGATATCATGCAATCTTGGCTGCTGCCGGCGCGGTCAACTCAGCTTCGCATCCTCGGCAAGGCCGACACCACGCCACAGGCACAATGCCAGCATTCCCTCATCCCCCATGGTCATGGCATGTGACTGGCCTGACCGGTGGAGTTTGATGCCGCCAGGCCCGAGATCAGCCGGGGCATCGCCTTCCGCCTCGAACAGGCAGCGCCCGGTCAGCACAAGGTAGATTTCCTCTGCCTCATGGTCATGCATCGGGTAAAACAGCCCCGGCCCCCAATAGCCGACAAAGGCGCGGCAGGCCTGCGTCCGGAAAATACCAGTCGGGCCAAACAGTTCGATATAGCCATAGTGATCAAGGAAATGCCGCCCGACTTCCTCTTCACTGTAGGTCTGCACCCATGAGGCATACCGGCCGACCGCGGCAAGCGCTGCCTGCAGGGCGCCGTCGCCCGACATGGCCTCGATGGTCGGAAGCACGGGGACACCCCGAGGCACAGGCGGTTCAAACACCAGATCCTCCGGCCAGACGGCGAAATCCCGCAATGCCGGCACCGCATCATGAACGGCCTTTGCCTCGGCCAGAAGCTGATTGAACAGGGACTCCATGATCGCCTCCGAAAGCGGTTCAGACGGGCAATAAGTCAGACAGGAAGTTCTGCCAGCTTGCCCTTTTCGGGCTTGCCTGTCACCGTGCGCGGCATCTGTTCAAGAATGGTGATGATGGCCGGCACCATGAATTTCGCCATTACCACCCGGATGATCCCACTGCGGAACCACCACCCAGCCCGCATCGGTCGAGCCATAGCCACCGCCAGGAAGAAAGTGGAGACCAAAGCGGCGGTCAAAATCCGCCTTCGGCACCGGTGCCGGTGTGGACCAGCAGCGGGTGACTTTGTGAAGCCGTTCCTCGGGGCATGGCGGCGCGGCATAGAGAAGTTGCTGCACGGAACCGAGGCACATGAACCAGGTAACGCCGAAACGCACCAGTTCAGGCCAGAAAGCAGAGAGGCTGAAACCGTCGCGAAGCACCACCCGGCCGCCAGTCATGAGCGTCGGCAGGATGTCGTAGAAGGCAGGTCCGATATGCGAAAGAGAATACGGCGTATAGGCCACGTCGTCCGCGGTCAGCCGGAACGGGCCGATCATGTTTTCCGCCGTGCGAACGGCATAGCGGTGCGACAGCAGACATCCCTTGGAAACACCGGTTGTTCCGGACGTGAATATCACCACGGCTGTATCGGTTTCGGTGGCGGTGCTAACGATATGATCGTTGCGATCGGCCATCAGGCTGTCAAAGCTGATGATCTCGAGATGCGGGAATCGCGCTTCTGCATCCTGCGCTCCACCGGTCACGATCAGCACACGCAAATGCGGCAAATCACCGGCGATATCTGCCAGCGCATCAAAATGCGCCGGAGAGGACAGCAAGGTCTCACAGCATTCATATTGATCATCCGAGCCAGTGCTGGCCCGCGGAAGGCGCGGTTGATCGACACTCCGACAAGGTCGATCTTCTTCAGCGCATAGGACATCGTCAGATAGGGGATGCCGTTCTCAAGCATGATGGCGACATGGCCGGAAGCCGCATCAAGCAGACCGGCTGCTATTCTGTCCCGAAACCCGTGACCAGCGCGGTTTACAAGGGATTCGAGCCCGCCATAACTGATCGTCTCGCCAGACGGCGCCATGGTGATACAGGGCCGCTCGCCAAAGCGCGCTGCACAATCATGAAGAAGTTGTCCGAGGGTAATTCTGAGAGGCATGGTCGTCTGCTTGCCAAAAAAACGCCGGAGCGTTTAGCCGTGGAGGGCGACGCGTCCGGCATCTGATGGTTTGGTCGGAGCGAGAGGATTCGAACCTCCGACCCCCTGCTCCCGAAGCAGGTGCGCTACCAGGCTGCGCTACGCTCCGCACCAGGCGCGGTTATAGGCGAGTGGACGCATCTGTGCAACCACATTAAGCGGCGTTCACCCTCGGTTTTTCGTGGTTTTTCCAATGGCGGCGGACGGCGCCTTTGATGCTAAGTCGGGCTTCAGCTCTCGAGCTTGCCGCGGAGGCCGGAAAGTGCCTGGCGCGCTGCATTCAGCGTATCCATCGCCTCGCTCAGCTTATCACCAACGGGAAGCAGGCCAGCTCCCTCGCCCACGCTCTGGCGGCCAAGCTGGCGGTTACCAATGTGCTTTTGCGCACCCTTGATGGTAAAGCCTTCCTTGTAGAGAAGGTCACGAATTCGCTCCAGCAGCGCGACATCATCTGGTCGGTAATAACGGCGACCACCGCTGCGCTTCAACGGACGAAGCGTGCTGAACTTCGTCTCCCAGAAGCGAAGAACATGAGGCGGGATGTCCAGATGCTCGGCTACCTCGGAAATCGTGCGGAACGCATCTGAGGATTTCTGTGTCATGAATCGCCGTCGACCCGGTCTTTCAGAATATGAGACGGCCGGAACGACAGAACGCGGCGCGGCGTGATCCGCGCTTCCACACCCGTCTTCGGGTTTCGGCCAACACGCTCACGCTTCGACTGAACAGAAAATGTTCCAAAGGACGAGAGCTTAACTTCCTCGCCTTTTTCGAGACATACGCACATTTCTTCGAGAAATGTCTCAACGAGCTCCGCTGATTCATTGCGGGACAGGCCAATATTTCGGTAAACCGCCTCGGAGAGGTCGGCGCGTGTCAAAGTTTTACTCATAGAATCACGCTAATTCGGATTGTTGATTGAGTCAATTCACCCGAACCCTCAAACGCAAAAAATTGCATCTTGCTTACAGATGCTTAGCCAATATAGCTAATGTAGACGCTGACCAGTGCCGAGTGGCGGTCGATTTATCCAGAGGGGCGGCCGTAGCGGACAAGCGCTGCGCCCCAGACAAGCCCACCCCCGATGGCCTCGAATGCCAGGACCTGCCCGTCACGAATGCGGCCATCGCCAACGGCAGCCGAAAGCGCCAGCGGGATAGAGGCCGCCGACGTATTGGCATGTTCGCCGACGGTCTTGACGACCCGGTCGTCGGACAGCCCCATTTTTTTCTGCATGCCCTCGATAATCCGGATATTGGCCTGGTGCGGCACCAGCCAGTCGACATCGGCTACTGGCATGTCGGCAGCCTCCAGCACCTCGTCCATTACGCTGGAAAGCTTGTCGACAGCATGACGGAACACCTTGTTGCCTTCCATCCTGACATGGCCGACTTCACCCGAGCTTGACGGGCCACCATCTACATAGAGAATGTCGCGATGCGCTCCGTCGGCATGGAGCTTTGTCGCCAGAACGCCGTACCCTTGCGAATCCTCACTGCGTTCAAGGATCACGGCCCCTGCCCCGTCACCGAACAGCACACAGGTCGACCGGTCGGACCAGTCCAGAATCTTCGAGAAGCTCTCGGCACCGATGACAAGCGCGCGCCTGCCCCGGCCGGCGGTCAGCATCGCGTCTGCCACATCAAGAGCATAGACAAATCCGGCGCAGACAGCCTGCACGTCAAAGGCCACTGCCCCGTGCGCACCAAGCTGGTGCTGTACCTTTGTCGCTGTTGACGGAAAGGTGTCGTCCGGCGTGCTGGTCGCGATAATGATCAGGTCAATATCGCCAGCCTCGAGCCCGGCCCTGTCCAGTGCCTGCATCGCAGCATGGCAGGCCAGATCGGATGTCTTTTCTCCATCCGCAACGATATGACGCTGGGCGATGCCGGTGCGTTGGCGAATCCATTCGTCGCTGGTATCGACAACCGCTGTCAGTTCCTCGTTTGTCACCACCCGCTCCGGCAGATAACTCCCCACTGAAATCATCAATGTTGCGGCGTCAGCCATCGTCGTCTTTCCGCTCAAGAATGGTATTGGCACGGGCAATGGCGGCGCTGACATCAGGCAGGAACCCGTGGTCGACGAGTTCCGATGCCACATTGATCGCATTGGCAAAACCGATCCTGTCGGTGCCACCATGCGATTTCACGGCAATGCCGTTGAGGCCAAGGAACACCGCCCCGTTGTAATGGCGCGGGTCGATATGACTGCGCATCTCGGACAGTGCACCACGTGCCAGCAGATAGCCAAGGCGAGACAGGAAAGATTTATTCAGGCTGCGCCGCAAAAGACGAGTGAACATGGACGAAATACCTTCGGCCATCTTCAGTGCGATATTCCCTGAAAACCCGTCGGTCACGACAACGTCCAACTGCCCGTTTGTGATGTCCGAACCTTCTACAAACCCTTGATAATTAATACCAAGTTCCGGATCTGCCAAACGGCGGGAGGCCACACGAAGATAATCATGTCCCTTTTGCTCTTCCTCGCCGACATTCAGCAATCCGAGGCGCGGCGACTCATTACCGGTCAGGCTGCGATGGAACGCCTGACCGAGAATGGCAAACTGGACCAGGTTCTCGGCATCACATTCGATGTTGGCACCAAGATCCAGCATGCAGACAAGCTCGCCTACAGTCGGGAAAAATGCGGCAATGGCAGGCCTTGTGACACCTGTCATGGGACGAAGCTGCAGTTTCGACATCGCCATCAGCGCGCCGGTATTGCCGGCCGACACAACAGCATCGGTTTCACCAGCAGCGACACTAGCGATGGCCATGCACATCGATGTTGCCTTGCCACGGCGGATCGCCTGCGAAGCGGTATCGTCCGGGGACACGGCGTCAGCTGTGTGGATGATGCTGGCCCGACCAAGGTGGCTGGCTTTGGCAATCAGCGGGCTGATCCTGGCCTCGTCACCATAGAAGACAATTTCAAGGTTCGGATTCGCACCACAGGCAATGTCGGCACCGCGCACGACGCAGGCAGGGGCGTTGTCACCACCCATCGCATCAAGCGCAAGCCTAATCATTTTATTATCGGAACTCACAAACTGGCGCCTTCCGGTCAGGAATTTGGGGTGTTCAGTGTTATTTTTCAGGTGATTTTAAGCTGGAAAGGCCGGCAAAAGGATGGGGCTGCTCGTCCTCTCCTGCACGAAAATTGTCAGGGGCTCCTTCACTCCGCGGCCATGCCGTAGCTGACAATGCCAGCATCTGGGCAACCATTTCACCTAGATCGATGCAGCCGTTGACCAAAGGCTCGGCATCTCCCAGATCGACGACGATCTCGTCTTCCGGCACAGACGCCAGAACATACCGTTCTTCGATCTCAAAATCTACTGATTCCGAGACCTGCTCTCCAGTAACGATGCAGGCTTGCGAAATTTCGGCATGCAGTTTTCCCCGGACATCCCAGGCACCTTTCGCGGCGCGCTTGATCCGCAAATCCGCGCCAAGCGCGTCAACCGAGAGATAACCGAAGCGCTGCGCAAGCTCCGCACGTTCCGTCTCGTTTGTATCGAGCCTTCCGATCAGCGCCCCTGTCGGCGGCAGGGTTTGCACGTCGATCATGGCATTAAGTGAAAAGCTCTGCATAACCGGCCCGTCGAAGATATTCGGCAGCGCGTCAGCGCTGCGGCAACACAATTCAGAGGGCACTATAACGCCTGTTTTGGTAAAGACCAGAAAACAGGCATGAACTGGCCGGTTACACTATTGCGCAAGCCTGCCAGAAAGCAGCAGATTGTCGTCCAAAGCCGCGATACGCCGCTCGAGTTCGAACACAAAATCTATCAGGCCGTCGCCGGCAGTCTCACCACCACGCAGAAGATTACGTTCCAGCGCGGCAGCAAGCGCTTTGCGGTCAGCGTCGTCCAGCGCGGCTGTATAGGCGTCAAGACGCCCCATAAAGGCCTCTGCCATCACCCTCACCCGCTTCGCAACCCCGATATCGCCTGCACCCATTTCGCGAAGCGAGAGGTCCATATCCGCAAACATGGTGTCAAACAGCTCCTGGCTGAGCGCGCTTCCCGCGTCACCGCAGGAATTCAGCCTGCGCATGACAAGCGACACGACCAGAGCCAGCGCGTCGAACCTGCCATCGACATTGTCCGCAACCCCGTAATCGGCGAAGAACGCCGGATCCCGTGCCATCTCCACCGCATTCGCGTAGAGGACCTCGCATGTCTGCATCTGGCGCCGCCGCCCCCAGCCGAGCATATTTCCCAGCCAACCAGTTTCTTGGCTTTTCATCACCAGTTCATCCCATTAAGGTATCGCGCACAGCAGGTATGCTTGTCCTGCCGTTCCTCGCGAATCAATACTTCAGGACCACAGCTATGACCAGAGGCTTGTTTGACGCATTCAAGACAGGACGGCGCTCCCTGACAGGCTTGTTTGTGGCCATTCTGTCGGTTGGCCTTGTATCCTGCGAATCGCGGATTTCCTCGCATGGTCATGCCATTGATGCGGCGGAACTGAACCAGATCATTCCCGGCGAGACCCGCCTTGTCGATCTTCAGGTCGTTCTTGGCCGCCCCAGCTTCGAAGGGGCGTTCGAATCCGGCAAGATTTATTACATTAGCGAGGTCATGGTTGAACCGCCGGGCGGGCGCAAGCGCGCGTCGACACGAACATTGATTGTGATTTCGCTCGACGGCGAAGACATCGTCACCGCGATTGAGGTTCGGGACGAGACCAGCGGTCAGACCATTGCCTATCTCGACGAGAGATCGCCAACACCGGGCGATACCTTCGGAGTAACAGAGCAGCTGTTCTCCACCCTTCGTCGCAAGGCGAAATAAACGTCACATAACGGCTTGCGGGGTCGCGACCTCCAGCAGACTATTTTCTGTCGGCGTTTTCCATCTCGACAGTGCGCGCCGATCTTGCCACCCGGTCCAGAACAGCATTGATGAAGCCGACATCGCAGCCGCAGACATCGGCAATGGCCGCATATTCGCTGACCACGGCACGGGCAGGAAGATGCGGCATGCTGACCAGCTCGCATGCCCCGGCGCGCAGGACCGCGCGGTCGATCACGGTCATCCGGTCGAGCGACCAGCCAGACGCGAGGCAACCTGCCAGCAATTCATCCAGCTCTTCGCTGCGGGACTCGACAGATGCCGCCAGTTCGTTGAGATGCCCGCTGTCGATATCCTTCACCCGGAAGGACTTGCGGATATCTTCGGAATAATGCTGCAGGAATACCGGCAGAAACTCGGCAACTGACTGCCCGGACATTTGCCCCTGATATGACATCTGCACGGCCGCCAGCCGCGCTGCCGAGCGACGGCGAACCGGAACCGGTTTCAATGTGTCTGTGGTATCAGCCATCGATGCCAAACCCGGCGCGCAGTCCTGCCATTGCCATTGCTGCCTCGGCGGCACCCCCGCCCTTGTCCTTGCGCGTATGGTCCGCGCGCGCCCAGGCCTGGTCCTCGTTCTCTACCGTCAGAATGCCATTGCCGATGGCCAGATTGTCGGCAATGGACAAATCCATCAGCGCCCTCGCGGATTCATTGCATACAGTCTCGTAATGCGTTGTCTCGCCACGGATCACGCATCCAAGGGCAATATAGCCGTCGTAATGCTTGTCCCCGCTGTGCGCGAAGGCGATTGCCGCGGGAATCTCGAGCGCGCCCGGCACGCTGATACGCTCAAAGCTCGCGCCGGCAGCCTCAAGGGCGCGGATGGCCCCTTCGGCCTGGGCATCGGCGATGGCTTCATAGAAACGCGCTTCGACAATCAGATAATGATGAGCCACCTTGCACTTACTCCGCTGGGTTGCCCGGCTCGCCGTTAAGGCGACGCCAGTCCACAATCTCAAGATCATATCCGTCCAGACTGATCACGTTGGCCGGCCTGTCCGAAAGCAGCACCATACGGTTGACACCCAACTCACTCAGGATCTGGGCACCGACGCCATACTCGCGGAGACCCTGCGCCATTTCTGGAGCGGGCGATCCACTGACCGCAGCACTAATCGTCTCCGACAGGCTGGCTTTCGACGATTCTCGGAGAAGCACCACTACACCACGGCCTTTTTCTGAAATCGTCTGCATGGCCGTCTCGAGTTCATGCCCGTCGCGGCGCTCGGATACCTCGCCGAGCAGATCCGTCATCATATTCAGGCTGTGCATACGCACCAGAACCGGATCGGGCGTCGAGATATCGCCCTTGATCAGTGCCACATGCTCAACACCGGAGATCGTGTTCTCGAATACCATCAGGCGCCATTCACCGCCAATCCGGCCGTTCATTACTGTTTCCACAGTCCGCACGACCAATGTCTCGCTGGATCGGCGGTAGGCAATCAGATCAGCGATCGATCCGATCTTCAGCCCATGTTCTTCGGCAAAGCCAATCAGGTCGGGAAGGCGCGCCATCTCGCCGTCATCCTTCATGATCTCACAGATCACGCCAGACGGATCGGCAACCCCCGTCGCACGGGCGATGTCGACCACGGCCTCGGTATGGCCTGCACGAACCAGCGTGCCGCCGTCCCGCGCTACCAGCGGGAAGATATGGCCCGGTGTCGTGATGTCCTTGGCGGTGCATTGCGGGTCGATCGCGGTGCGCACGGTATGGGCACGGTCTGTCGCTGAAATACCGGTCGTCACACCTTCCCGCGCCTCAATCGACACGGTAAAGGCCGTCTGGTGACGGCTTTCATTACGGCGCTCCATCAGCGACAGGCCAAGCGCCTCGGTACGCGCTCTTGTCAGGGCGAGGCAGATCAGCCCTCGGCCGTATTTTGCCATGAAATTGATGGCCTCGGCATTAGCCCATTCGCCAACACCGCACAGGTCGCCTTCATTTTCGCGATCCTCGTCATCGACAAGAATGAACAGCT
>JAKMFG010000257.1 GCA_022425565.1 Alphaproteobacteria bacterium | reverse complement strand
CGTTCGGTAATCTGGGCGGATGATTTGAGGATGCCGATGTCCGGACCAAAATCTATCCTCAGCTTGATCGCCGGCTTGCGCGCTTCAGGAAAAGGCGTCGCCTCGACAATTGTTCCTGCCCGGATATCGATCTTCATGAAGTCGTCAAAGCTGGCCATCACTGTCTTGCTCTTGTTGCAGAATGGATTTGCGGGATAGGTCTACCGGGCTGGGTTTGTCGGAGTGTGTTTGCCGGTGTGGGTCTGCCGATCATCAGTTTTACTGATAGCGGTCGCCGGCACCAGGCAATCCCGCTTCATCATCATGTTCATGGCCACCGGGATGGGCTGCCGGGTTGTGGTCGCGCAGCACCCGCATTGTACGGCCCCATTCTTCGGCCCGTGCAAGGCGGACATCTATTTCCTTCAAGGTTGCCGACAGATCGGGCGCTGTATCATCTTTCCAGACGCGCGCCACCTGCATGGCCACAAGGGCGACACCGCGCACACGTGCCTCACCGGCAAGACCGTCAAGATCATCACCTGCCATGCGCAGCATCATCCGCATGGCCTGCGCCAGCGAATCCAGAAGCCGCAGGCCAAGCGCTGGGTCGCGTCGGGCCGCCCTGTCGAGTTGGGCTATCTGCTGACGGAAGGGGGCATACACCTCAAAGCGGCGCATCAGCGCCTCGACAATCTTTTCGCGGATCGTGACTTCGCCCGCATCCTCTATATCGGCAAGGCTTTCCAGAACAGCTTGTCGGTCAAACGCCGCCAGACGATGCAGGATCAATGCGGTGATGCTGCCCGATACGGCCCGTGCCGCCGCTGGTGAAACACCCGCAGCAGCAGCAATATCATCAATATGAAGCTGACGTGGTGCTGTCTCTGCAAGCTGTGTCCAAACTATTTCGGCAAGGCGATCCATCATTTGCGCCTGTATATTTGCCTGAGTGTCAGTCTGTGTGTCGCTTTTTGTATCTGTGCCAGTCATCGCAAATAATCCTGTTGTAAATGCAATATCAGCCGCAGTCAGAGTCGGCATCTACAGACCCGGCATCTACAGGCCCGGCATGTGCAGGCCCGGCATGTGCAGGCCCGTATGACAGGGAAATGGGCATTACCCGGCACGGCTTCAAGCGGACACGAGCAAACCGCCTAGCTGCCAAGTTCCACCGATCTGTCCCGTGCGGCCTTGACGGCCCTTTCCATCAGCGGTGCCAGCCCGTCATCTGCCATCAGCACAGCCAGCGCGGCAGCGGTCGTGCCGCCTTTGCTGGTGACATTGACCCGCAACTGCGCAGGCGGTTCATCTGCTTCGGCAATCAGCGCGCCAGCGCCAGACACCGTGGCTTCGGCAAGTTGGCGGGCCAGCCCATCTGGCAGCCCGACCTCGATCGCCGCGTGGGTCATCACCTCGGCCAGCAAAAACACATAGGCCGGGCCAGAACCCGAAACTGCTGTTACAGCATCCATCAGTGATTCATCATTAATCCGGACCACCGTCCCGATCCCGGATAACAGCTGGTCAGCCAGCATCACCATGGCTTCGGGCGTATCGGGGTCGGCAAACAGGGCGGTCACGCCCTTGCCAATGGCCGCCGGAGTATTTGGCATGGAACGCAGTACCATCGCGTCATCACCCAGCCGGTCTCGAAACCAGCGCGTCGGGATCCCCGCCGCAATCGACAGATAGCCCGTATCCGGGCCGGCCAGCGCCCCCAGACCGGCGATGGCATCATCCATCATCTGCGGCTTGACTGCCAACACCACAATGCGCGCTGCACGGCCAATGGCGGCGCAGCTCTCCACTGAATCAAACAGCTGCACATTCTTGTGCGCCGCCGTCCACCCCAGATGGTCCTGAAAGGGTTCGACTATGGCGAAATCAGCTGCAAGTGATTGATCGGCAAGCCAGCCATGCAGCATGGCGCTTCCCATTTTGCCACAGCCAATAAGCGTGATCAGTGGGGTCATCCGGTCAATCCGCACAGCATCCCGCCCGGTGATGCTATGCCTCTCCTCTGGTAATCATTGTAACAGCGGCAGTGGCATCATCGGCAGACAGTGTTCCCTGAACAACCTGATAGATTGCCGGATAGACCTGTTCGCATTCGCCAAGCATGATGTCGACAACATCCTCTACCTGCTCGGGCGTTGCCCCGCCAGCACCGCGAAGCGCCAGCGTGTGCCGAAGCTCCAGCTCGCAGGTCGCCATGTCAAGCGCCAGATGACCGATGAAAAGCTGCTGGTTCAAAAGCGCCGCCAGCAATGCCAGCTCGC
>JAKMFG010000173.1 GCA_022425565.1 Alphaproteobacteria bacterium | reverse complement strand
AGCCCGTATCACAAGCCCGTCTTCCAGACCGACAAGAGGCTGGTGCTGTTCTGCGCCTCCGGCATGCGCTCGGCACTGGCGGTGCGCACGCTCCAGGATATGGGCATGGAAAATGTCCTCGACATGGAGGGCGGCTTCACCGAATGGAGGATGCAGGGCCTGCCGGTGGACTACCTGACCTGAAGGTCAGGTTCGCGCCGCCTCGAAAGCGGCCCATGCTTCCTCAAACTCGGCAAAGGTCATCGGACCTTTTTTTGCCGGCCCGAGGATACAGTCCTCGGCGCGGAACAGCGTTTCGATCGCGGCCGCGAGATCGGGAACGACCGCAGGCGGAATGATTACCGCGCCGTGCCGGTCTGCATGGACAAGATCACCCTCATCGACATCCAGCTCGAAGACGCGTGCCCCCTTGGCAAAATCGACGACATGCACGAAACCATGGCTCGGCCCGACAGAACCTGCCAGCACCGGAAACCCGTCAGGCAGGTCGCCAAGATCGCGCATCACGCCGTTGGTCAGCGCGCCGTCAAGGCCAAGCGCCTTGTGGACGTTGGTGTTGACCTCGCCCCAATAGGCGCCGATGGCGTCTGCGCCGTCGACATCCTCTACCACGGCAACGGCCGGGCGCGGTCCTTCCGACATATGCCGGTAATAGCCAAGCCGGCGTTCACGCACCACATCCGCCGGATCGGGCGACGGCGCGAGCGCCGAAATCCGCGCCGTGCGGGCATAGCCGACCATCGCCCTCTGATCAGGAGCCGAGGCCATGACGGTGCCGCGGGTAAAGGCGTTGAAGCCGCGCTTTCCCTCGGCTGTCTCGATGGCGTTACAGACCGTCGGCGTATCGACGGAACGAAGAAGGGTCAGGAGCGCCTCATCCATCACGGGTTCCCCTGTCAAAGCCTGGACGATGCCAGCGCCGCACCCTCGGCAAGCGAGGTCAGCTTGGCATAGGCAATCTCAGGATCGACCGCGCCAAATCCGGCAAAGGTGCCGAAACCGCAATCCGATCCGGCAATCACGCGCTCGGCACCGACAATGCCGACGAAGCGCGAGATCCGCTCGGCAACAAGTTCCGGATGCTCGACAAAATTGGTGGTGGTATCGACAACCCCGGGGACAAGCACCTTGTCATCGGGAATTTCCGAGGCGCGATCGCGGAACACGGTCCATTCATGAGCATGGCGTGGGTTCGAGGTCTCGAACAGCACATAGCGGGCGCGCGTGTTCATCAGCGTGGTGAAGACCTTGTCCATATCGATGTCGCAGACGTGCGGCCCCTCGTAATTTCCCCAGCAGATATGCACCCGCACATGGGCCGGATCGATATCGCGAAGCGCGTGGTTCAGCGCTTCGACATGCATGGCTGCGATCTTCACAAACTCCTCGTCGCTGAGATCGGCAAACAGCATATGGCGCGAGAGCGCAAGGTCCGGACAGTCGAGCTGCAGATCGAGGCCCGCACCGACAATGGTTTCGTATTCTTCCTTCATCGCATCGGCCAGTGCCGCGAGATAGGCCTCGCGCGTGGCGTAATGCTGGTTCTGCAGGAACAGCGAGATCACACCCGGAGAGGCCGCATTCATGAAGCCACGAGAGGCACCATGCGCTGCCATGCCGGCCTTGAGATTGTCGATGTCGGCCTGCAATTCGCCCTGTCCCTTCGAGGTCACCTCGCCAGTGCACATGGGGCGGGCATATTGCGGTGTCCCGCCAGAATTGGCGAGCCGTTCCAGAAAGGTGGGAAACTGCTTCAGGTCGGCCGGCGCGTTGCGCGGGCTGTCGCCGGAAAAGCCTGTGTAGCGGTCCTTCACATAGGTGGCGTAGGAGATCTTCGAAGTCTCGCCATCGGAGACGATATCAATCCCGGCCTCGACCTGGCGTCGCACGGTCTCGTTACAGGCAGACGACATGCAGCTGTCGAAGGAGGCGCGCTCGTAGCCCTCCCCATTCTCGCGGGCAAAAATGAAATCGACCACATCCTGTGTTCGTGGCAGCGAGCCAACATGGCTTGTCAGAATCTTCGTCATCAATCTCTCCCCTGGCGCAATACGGCCGGCAAATCATGAAAGCCGCGGGTCGGCCCGGCGGCATCATCGGTATTGGTTACGCGAAACAGGCTGGACTCGCCGCTCATCGCCGGGGCAAGGCTGACAGTCTGTTCCGGTGGAATGGCGCAGACGTCGCCGGGGCCGAGGCTGGCACCGCCACCGTCCCAGTCCACCCGCCAATGGCCGCGCATCACCATCAGCACCTCATGGCGCGCGGTGGTGTAGCTGTCTTCGGAAATACTGCCGTCGCGCAGAAGCTCGAGACGGAAGCCCGGCGTATCGGCCAGCATGCCGTTCTCGGCAATGACCTGTGCCGGGGCACCGTCGGCCATCGACATCATGTCCCAGTAGCGGGCCACGAAATTCGGCACAAACTCGGCGGCCGTCACTTTCGGGAACTGCTTCATCTCGTCAGCCGTGAGCTGCGCCATCGGCCTGACGCCTTCGGGTAGCGAGACACCCTTCTTGGTGTCGTAGAGTGCACCGTTCTCGCCAAGCACAAGCCCGTGATCGCGCGCATCCTCGATCACCTGCGGGGCCCAGACGACACCACCGCCTGAATCATTACCGCCGAGAACCGCCATGATCATCCCGTAATCAGTGCCGATATTCTCGAACCCGCGGAAGATACCGGTCGGGATATTGATCACATCGCCCTCTTCCAGCACAACCTCGCCGTCATTGCCTCTGGCGCCCCAGAAAAAACGCCAGCGACCCGACAGCACGAAGAACACTTCGGCCGTGCGATGCGCATGGAGCGAATTCCGGCACTTCGGCGGCTGACCGGCAGCGCCGATATTGAAACCCGGCGTGTCGGCAATATGGACATGCTGGTCCGCGGATTCAGAGACACCACCACCTATAATGGTGAAGTTTTCCTTGCGGTCGCTTCCCGGCGTGTGCGCATCGATAAAGGCAGTGCGACACGGCACAAGGTCGCCATAGCGGACAATACGTTCATTCAGGTCAATGGCACCCATCTTTCTCACCCCGTTTGCATGACGATCTGCTTCCAGATCGCGGTTTCATCAAACAACACGAATTCCCGGCGCAGGCCGCGCGGTCCAAATTCAGCATGGCTGATGCCCATGACATAGACCTCGGCACCGCTTGGCTCACCAAAGGATCCCCAGCCATCATGCTTGCCATGAAGCCCCCAGCGAACCGCCGCCCGTGCCGGCTCGCCGGCATCCTCGCGCCCAATCTGGTGTGCGATGCTAAGGGTCGCATTCGGGAAGCTGGCGCGAAGCCCCATCCAGAAGCGGTCGGCCGCATCGTGGCCATGCTCGGTCAGCCCGCCGGGAAGTTCCAGCTGGCAGGCCTGGTCATAGCTTGCCGGAATGGCGGCCATGTCCGCCCCCATGATCCGGTTCAGCAGGTCTGAATAGCGTGCGCCCCACTCATTGTCGTTGCCGCGTCCCTTGTAGGGACCAGCGACATCAATGGCGGGTGTGAACGGCTTGGCACATGTCTCGACCCCGCCCTCGCGCTCGACCAGATCGGCGGCATATGCCTTGGGGTCCCATCCAAGCTGGCGAACAATCGCCCCCTGGTCGCGGATCAGCCATTCATCATTGATCTGGTTGTTGATGGCATGACAGTCGGCGATGATGCGGTAACGCAGCATCTGGCCCGTCGCATTGCCATAGACGCCGTCGCCCGAATGCGTGGCCGTGGACAGGATGCGATGCGAAC
>JAKMFG010000161.1 GCA_022425565.1 Alphaproteobacteria bacterium | reverse complement strand
CCTTGCTGACAACCGCCTGAATCACTGGCGACTGGTCTGCCGGGGTATCGGCATTGACGTAGCGGTGAATATGGCTTGTATCGCCAGCCGCCAGCCTGCGTCTGTATTCACCAGCACTCACAAGCGCTTCGAACGCCTTGATCCCGGCTTCACGGTCCATCGGAAACGGATAGGGATATGGATGCGGCGCCAGCGGTGCAGGATAGACCGCCATGGTCTGGTCCTCATGCCGCAGATCAAGGCCCCTGCTCAGCCCCCGCCTGTTCACCGGGTGGTTCGACGGGCGATAGGCGCCATCCTCGGCAAGTTCGAGATCCCACCACCATTTCTTCACATCGTTCAATCCGCCGCGCCCGGCCATGTCGTCAAGCCGCGCCAGGATTTTTGCCGCCTGCGGCACGTTCGACGCGGCCCAGCGGAACGGCGCATCCGCGAACAGCCCCTCGAGGTTCCACGGACAGGTCTTCATGCACCGTCCGCACATGGCACCACCTTTGGTCGTGATCCTGTAGGTGGTGCATTTCTGGCTATCCGACTTCCAGGTCTCATAGCCGTTGAACATCCGCTTGGGGCCGGCCGTGATTGCACCAGACGGGCATTCACGGGCACATTTCTGGCAATTCTCGCAGAAATTCTGGAGGCCGAAATCGATTGGCTTGTCATGAGCAAGCGGCATGTCGGTTGTCACCACACCAGACTTCAGACGCGGCCCGAGGAACGGGTGAAGGATCACTTCGCCGATGCGGCTGACCTCTCCCAGCCCGCTGAGAAGCAGCAATGGTGGCTGAAGCACATCGCCATCAAGCACCGTATGCGCCTTCGCGCTGAAACCGAGATTGCGAATCTGCCGCGCGATCACACCGCCAAGAAGCGAAAACCGCAAATAGGCACGCATGGATTGCGCCACAGAGATCCAGTCATCTCCAGACGCCCCTTCCATCGTCTCGAATCCCTGGTCGATGACCATGCTGATGGCCTGATCATGGGGCGGAATGACCGCATCACCACGCGCGTCGTGCGAATACCAGCTCCATTCCGGACATCGCGACATGCCAACCGCATCCACGCCGAGGAAGTAACTGGCGGCCTTTAGGTGTTCGCTGTACCAGCCAGCATCGCGTACAAGCGGTGCGTTGTCTTCGGCCGGGCCGTCCTGAAGCAGCACGAAGGCACCAAGCGCACGGCGCTGGGCATAGGACGGCGCGGCTTTGCGGGCATAATACCCCCCCGTAGCAGCATCCTGATTGGCCTTGCCCATATCGCCGAATTGCGACCGGGCAAACATATCTGTTCGCTTCGGCACACGCGGGATGTTGGCCTCGTCCATATATGTTGTTGGCGTCTCGACACGCTTCAGATTTTCCAGCTTCATGGCGCTGTCACGGTAGTCACGGTCGGCGAACGGGTCCCGGTTGAAGGCGCTCTTGCTGGAATGCCGGCCAAGCCGCCAGTTGATCCCATGAAGATCAGAGGCAGGTTGCGCTGCCCTCGGGGCAAGCATCCGATCATGTTCAAGGACCATGTTGGTAGTGACGACACTGATACCGAAACGCTTGCCGAGCCAGGGCGCCACCGCGACACCGTCCTCGTTCCAGGCAAGCCCCGAAGCGACAGCCACTTTCTCGAGGCAGATGTCGGAAGTTGTGCCGGTATGCGCCTTGGCATCAAAGCCCAGAAGCCGCATGTAGTTGGCGATTACCACTGCCGCTTCGGATGACAGAAGGCAGGCCCGATGTGGCTGCGCGTCCTGAATCCAGGTACTGCCCGGCTCGTCGGGGCGCGGATCACGATGATATTCCCATAGCAGGACAATGGCCGTGTGATGATGCCCGATCTCGCGCGGCGGCGCGTTGATGGAATCCTTGAGGTCAGCCATGATCTGGTCGATCCCGGCCGCCAGCGTCTTGGTCTGACGGGTGTTGATCATCTCGGCAAGATCGTCGATGCCGGGGTTCCGTACCGGCGTTTCAAGCCAGCATTCATCGCTCAACATGCCTATACCAACCATTGAGGCATCATTAAAATATCCAAATGATTTCAGATGATTGGCACGCTCTACCGGATCATCCGGGATTTCGGATACAGCACCGTTCACAAACCCGTCACAAATCGTGTCGAGCATCGCCTGATGTTCGGCCATCGCATTGACGATGCTTTCCGGGTGTTCAGGGCGACGGAAGGACAGGTTGTCTGTGGCAAGCCCGGACAAATCCGGCCTGTCATCCATTCGGCGCAGGCGATGCAGCGGATAGTTGCCGTAATGAATGGGCCGTGACTTGCTTGAGAACAAACGGTGTGCGCGCATGGGTGATTGGCAAGCATAATTATTGTTGGTGTTGCGCAGGTTACTGCGCCACATCCATCGTTGCAAACTTCGGCTTACATTGCCAATAGTTGCGCGAGACAAACATTCTGGACAGGCGAAGGGCAGGGTCTGACATCATGGCTTCACGCTTTGATCATCTGGTGATTGGCGCCGCGCATCTGGGCGATGCTGCAGCTATTGTCGAAGCGCAGCTCGGCTCGGAACTGACCGGCGGCGGCAAACATCCGCTGATGGCAACCCATAACAGGCTGATGCGGCTGGCTGACGGATATCTGGAAGTAATCGCCATTAACCCCGATGTCCCGGCACCGGACAGGACCCGCTGGTACGATCTGGACAATCCCAAAACAGCAGACCGGCTTGCTGACGGTCCTCGCGCGCTATGCTGGGTGGCGGCGGTTGATGACATCGAACAGGCAGCGGCCGGCTGCGGTTACGATTGCGGCCGCATCATCGAGGTCACCCGCGGCGACCTGCATTGGCGCCTGACGGTTCCGGAGGATGGCGGCCTGGCGGCGGGCGGCATCCTGCCTGCGCTGATCGAATGGCCGCCGGGGGTAAACCCAGTCGTTGCGCTCCCCGATAGCGGTCTTGCGCTTGCCGGGCTGAGGGCAACCCATCCCGATCCGGCAATGGTCATGGACTGTCTCGACAGGCTCGGACTCAGCCATCTGATGGAGATCAATGAGGGACCGCCCTCGCTTGGCTTTGTCTTTGATAGCGCCGGCGGCGAAATACTGGTCGCCTGATCGCGGGATCAGCTTTTTGGTGTTCTCACCCGCTGCGCCAGTTCGGCATGGCTTTCCACCCGTTCCGAATAGCGATCGACGAGCATGTCCTTGATATCGCGCGTCAGGACGGTGAAGCGGAACAGCTCTTCCATCACATCGACCATCCGGTTGTAGAAGGGTGATGGCTTCATCCGGCCGTCATCATCGAATTCATCCCAGGCGCGGGCAACAGATGACTGGTTCGGAATGGTCAGCAGCCGCATCCAGCGACCAAGAATCCGAAGCTGGTTCACCGTATTGAAGCTCTGGCTGCCGCCGCTGACCTGCATCACGGCAAGCGTCTTGCCCTGCGTCGGCCGCACCCCGCCGAGCGACAGCGGAATCCAGTCGATCTGGGTTTTCATCAGGCCCGTCATCGCGCCATGACGTTCGGGCGAGGACCAGACCATGCCCTCGCACCAGGTCACAAGATCGCGCAATTCTTCTACCTTCGGATGGCTGGCATCGACACCGTCATCGACAAGCGGCAGGCCGGACGGATCATAAAAGCGCACCTCGGCACCAAGCCTCGTCAGGACAAGCGCGCCCTCTTCAGCGCACAGCCGCGAGAAACTGCGTTCACGAAGCGAGCCATACAGCATCAGGATTCGCGGGGCGTGGCTGCTGT
>JAKMFG010000129.1 GCA_022425565.1 Alphaproteobacteria bacterium | reverse complement strand
GCCTCGACGATCTTCGGCCAGACCTCCATCGCGCGCTCGGTCGTGGTGCGCCCGCCTGCATCGCGCCAGTTCTCGTGATTCGACCAGTCGGACAGGAACGGGCTGTAGAAGGCCGACTGATAGCGTTCCATCGTATGGGCCGCGCCGAAGAAATGGCCGCCGGGCTCGACCTCGTCATGCGCGTCGAACGCGAAATCAGCCTCGCTGAATTCGAGCGGTGACAGGAATTCGGCCATCGCCTGAAGCATCTCGCAATCAACGATCAGCTTCTCAAAATCGGCGACAAGGCCGCCCTCGCCCCAGCCGGCGGAATGATAGATCAGGTTGCCATGCCCGTTGACCGCGCCCCACAGCGCCATCTGAGTCTCCCACACGGCCTGAGCATCGACGGCGTTCGAGGCGCTGCAGGCGCTCGTCCGGTAGGGAAGGCCGTAGCGCCGCGCCAGCTGCCCGCCGGCGATATTGGCGCGGGTATTTTCCGGTGTGCCAAAGGCCGGGGCGCCTGTCTTCATGTCGACATTCGAGGTGAAGCCGCCATAGACCACCGGCGCACCGGGCCGCACCAGCTGTGTCAGGGCAATGCCGAACAGCGCCTCGGCATTCTGTTGCGTCAGGGCACCTGCCAGCGTCACCGGCGTCATCGCGCCCATCAGCGTGAACGGGGTGATCACCGTGGCTTGACCCATCTCGGCCATCGCCATGGCGGCGGCGGCCATCTCGATGTCGAACTTGCGCGGCGAGTTGATATTGATGTTGGTGATCGCCGTCGGGCTGGCGGCAAGTTCGTCCATGGTCAGGCCGCGTGCGATCGCCGTCAGGCGCGCCGCGTCGCGCACCCGCCCCTCGCCGATCGACATCGACAGGAAGACCTTGTCGGTCATCGTCAGGTTCACAAAGGTCGTGTCGAGATGGCGGGTGTTCACCGGCAGATCGTTCGGAGCCAGCGTCTGGTTGCCGAAGAAGTGGATGACGTTGAAACTCTGCCCGAGCATCATCAGCTTCTTATAATCCTCGAAATTGCCGCTTCGGCGGCCGCCCTTTATGTCATGCGCGTTCGGCGCGCCGGAGACGAGGCCGAAATGGATCTGGTCACCGCCGACGATCAAGGCGCGGTCGGGGTTTACCGGTGTCAGGGTGAATTGCGGCTTTGCGCTGGTAATGGCTGCTTCGATCAGGCCGCGATCGGCCTTCACGATCATGGTGGCGTCGTCTATCTCGGCCCCGGCGGCGCGGAAGATCTCGCGGGCCGGTGCGCTCATCACCTCGATGCCATATTCCTCAAGAAGGCGCAGCGAGGCCAGATGGATGGATTCAATCTGGTCGTCACTGAGCGGTGCCAGCGGCGCCATATGGTTGCGAATCTCGCGCCAGTCCAGCTGTGCCGGAAGTTGATCGTCGGAACGCGTTTTACGGCCGCGTCTTGCCGGTCTTGTCGGCGCATTCATGGCGCACTTGTCCTTTCTCCCCGCCGGGCCCGAACCCGACACTTCATGCTTGCGCAGCCACGGCCGCCGCATGAGAGAAAACCGCCTGTTTCTGTTCCAATTCTGACGGATTCCCCGGTTGGTCTCCTGACCCGACCACCGCCGGTCTAAAGAAGTTGCAAAGCCCGTATTTTTGGGAAAATGTGATGCCTCGCCGGGGTTCTGAGCTTGCCACCGGCTGAGAAACATCGAAGCTGGCAGATAGGTCATTGGTCTGGCCAGCGGGAAGGGGACATCATGACACTGGCTATGAATCGCGAGGTATTCATCACCTGCGCCGTCACCGGATCGGGTGACACTACGGGCAAGTCAGACAAGGTGCCGGTCACCCCGGCACAGATCGCCGACAGCGCCATCGAAGCGGCGCGCGCCGGCGCGGCTGTCGTCCATTGTCATGTCCGCGATCCCGAGACCGGCAAGCCGTCGCGCGACCCGGGACTGTTCCGCGAGGTCACCGACCGCATCCGCGAATCCGAAACCGATGTGGTGCTGAACCTGACAGCGGGCATGGGTGGCGACCTGGTGCTTGGCGGCGTCGAAACACCGCTGCCGCCAGACGCTGCAGGAACCGACATGGCAGGAGCCACCGAACGGCTGGAGCATGTCGCCGACTGCCGGCCGGAGATCTGCACGCTGGATTGCGGCACAATGAATTTTGGTCATGGCGACTACATCATGACGAACAGCACGGCGATGCTGGTCGAGATGGCGAAGCAGATGCAGGCGCTTGGCGTGAAGCCGGAGATCGAGGCCTTCGACACCGGCCATCTTTGGTTTGCGAAATATCTGGCCGAGCAGGGCCATATCGACAGCCCGGCGCTGGTCCAGCTGTGCATGGGCATTCCGTGGGGCGCACCGGATGATCTGGGAACGCTGATGGCAATGGTGAATAATGTGCCGTCCGACTGGGTCTTTTCCGCCTTCTCGATCGGTCGCAATGCGATGGCCTATCCGGCGGCATCCGTCCTTGCCGGAGGCAATGTGCGGGTCGGGCTCGAAGACAATCTCTATCTCGCGCGCGGTGTGTTTGCCAGCAACGCCCAGCTTGTCGAAAAGGCTGTGAATGTGGTCGAGAACATGGGCGCGAACGTGATCGGACCGGATGCGGTTCGCGAGCGGCTGAAACTGACGAAACGCGCACCGGTGGCGCGCTGACAGAACGTAGAACACTGCATGACGAAACGGCAGGTCAGGGAGAACACGACATGACAGCAGCTGTAAAACCTGCACGTGCCGCGGTCATCGGCGGCGGCGTTATCGGTGGCGGCTGGGTTGCACGCCTGATCCAGAACGGTGTCGATGTCGGCATCTACGATCCCGATCCTGAAGCATCGCGCAAGATCGACGCGGTGATGACGAATGCCGACACCGCGCTCGGCAAGCTGACAATGGCCCCGCTGCCACGTCGCGGCGAGATGCGTTTTGCCGGATCGGTGGCCGAGGCGGTGGCCGGCGCAGAGCTGATCGTCGAGGCGGTGCCGGAACGGCTTGATATCAAACAGGCGGTCTATGCCGAGATCGAGGCCGCCGCGGCGCCAGACGCCCTGATCAGCTCTTCGACATCCGGCATCCTGCCAAGCGATCTTCAGGCAAAAATGGACCGTCCGGACCGCCTTCTTGTCGGCCACCCCTTCAATCCGGTCTATCTTTTGCCGCTGGTCGAGCTTGTTGGCGGAAAGTTCACCAGTACAGACACCATCGAGCGTGCCGCCGGGTTCTTCGCCGGTATCGGCATGCATCCACTTCGAATCCGCAAGGAAATCGAGGCCTTTGTCGCCGACCGTTTCCTAGAGGCTGTATGGCGCGAGGCGCTGTGGCTGGTGAAAGACGGCATCGCCACCACTGAGGAGATCGACGACGCCATCCGTTTTGGCTTTGGCCTGCGCTGGGCGCAGATGGGCCTGTTCGAGACCTATCGTGTGGCTGGCGGCGAGGCTGGAATGGCACATTTCATCGCGCAGTTCGGCCCTTGCCTGAAATGGCCCTGGACCAAGCTGATGGATGTGCCGGAGCTGACCGACGAGCTGGTAAAGACCATCTCCGACCAGTCTGATGCGCAATCCGGCATGCATTCGATCCGCGAGCTGGAGCAGATTCGCGACACCAACCTCGTTGCCATCCTGCAGGCGCTGAAGGCGAATGACTGGGGGGCGGGGCGCACTCTGTCGGCCTGGGAGACAGCACTCTATGACGCGGTGCCGGCGGCCACCGCCACCGATGACATCAATCGGCCGATGGAAACTATGCGCCAGCAGGTGCCGGCCGCCTGGACCGATTATAACGGTCATATGAACGAGGCGCGCTATCTGGACTGTTTCTCGATGGCAACCGACGCGGTCATGCGCCGGATCGGAATCGATGCAGATTATCTGGCAGCCGGCGGCAGCTTCTTCACTGTCGAGACGCATATCCGGCATCTGGACGAAGTTCAGGCGGGAAGCGAGATTTTCGCCACATCGCAGGTGCTTCTTGGCGAAGGCAAGAAGTTGCAGCTCTTCCACCATCTCTATGCCGATGGAGAGAACGGGCCGCGCCTGCTTGCCACCGGCGAGCACATGCTGATCCACGTTGATATGAACAGCCGTTCATCAAGCCTGCCGACCGAAGAGGTGGCGGCAAAGCTGACCGCACTGGCAGCCGCGCATGCCAGCCTGCCGCGCCCGGACGGGGCGGGGCGTGCCATCGGCGGCTGATTTACAAAGAGGGTAGCCATGCAGTTCGGACTGACCGAAGAACAGGAAATGATCGTCTCGACGGTCAGGAGTTTCGTCGAGACGGAAATCTATCCGCTTGAGGACGAGGTCGAGACACTCGGCCATGTGCCGCTGGAGATGGGCAACGCCATCAAGGCCAAGGTCATGGAAATGGGGTTCTATGCCCCGAATTTTCCTGAAGCTGTTGGCGGCGGCGGTCTTAACAACCTTGAATTTGCGCTTCTTGAGCGCGAGCTCGGCCGCGGCTCGATGGCGCTGACCCATTTCTTCGGCCGCCCGCAGAATATCCTGATGGCCTGTGAAGGCGACCAGGTTGAACGCTATCTGATGCCGGCGGTGCGCGGCGAGAAGATGGACGCACTGGCGATGACCGAGCCGGATGCCGGATCGGATGTCCGCGGCATGAACACGACGGCCCGGCGCGATGGTGGTGACTGGGTGCTGAATGGCACCAAACATTTCATCTCCGGCGGCTCCCATGCCGATTTCTTCATCGTCTTCGTCGCCACTGGCGTCGACGATACGCCACACGGTCCAAAGAAACGGATTACATGTTTCCTTGTCGATCGCGGCCATCCGGGTTTCGAGGTGCTGCCGGGATACAATTCCGTCTCGCACACGGGGTACGACAATGTGATCCTGAAGTTCGAGGAATGCCGCCTTGCCGACAGCCAGGTTCTTGGCGAGGTTGATGGCGGGTTTGATGTGATGAACACCTGGCTCTATGCCACTC
>JAKMFG010000022.1 GCA_022425565.1 Alphaproteobacteria bacterium | reverse complement strand
GCGTTATGCTCCTCGAATCCGTTGGCCGGTGCCACATGCTCCAGCTTCTTCGATGTCCTGCCCCTGTCGTTCAGCGGAAAGACAAGGGCGTCCGGATACAGGATTTCCGTGGCCTGCGTGAGTGGCAGGATATCAATGCGGCTGTTGCCATCCAGCTGCGTGATATAGGGCGGGTAGAGGTTCTGATAGAACAGGCTGCGAAGGCATTTCTCATCGAACCCGAAGCTGTTGTAGCCACAGCTGATCGCAGGCGTCCATGCCATGAAGCGGCGACGCACCTCGCCGGCAAATTCATAATTCGTATAGGGCGCCTGATCGAGGCTGGCGGGATCAAGCCCGTTGACCAGAAGCGCGCCGGGACTCGGCAGGATCTGCGGCAGGCGTTTCGAGCGAATATCGAAGCTGTCGATCGGGTTCAGGTCCGCGTCGGTGAGGACCGCCGCGAGCTGAAAAATCTGGCCGAAGAACGGGTCACGGTCGGATGTCTCGGTGTCATAGAAGATAAAATTCTGATGCATGCCTAGAGTATGAAATTACTCATTGGCGGGATCAAGCCGGCGCGACAGCGTGGTGATGATTATTTCTGAACCTGATCCTGATCCTGTGTCGCCGGATATGATGGCCATCTCCCGCCTTGGCTGATGTCAGACCCGCCGAGATGGCGGCGGGGTGCGCGCGGCTGGTTAATCCCCGTTTCACGTGCCATAGGGCGTTGACGGACAGTTCCAGATCAGCTTAATTTATTTGGCTTGGACGCCAGAGGCCAAAGGCCAAGGCTGTAAAAGGGAACCCGGTGAGCTGTACCCATCAGGGCGCAAATCCGGGGCTGTACCCGCAACTGTGTGCGGTAGGGGTGTCAGACACGCCACTGGGGAAACCCGGGAAGGCAGGCGCATAACCCGATGACCGTGAGCCAGAATACCTGCCAGGCACGTCGAAATCCTCATTTGGGGCGGGTGTCCCCGACTGGAGAAATTTATGAATTCGAGTGCCATTTCCGGCCGCACACGGCCCGGGTTTAATTTCACAGAACTCAGCACAGCAAGCTTGCTTCTCGGCGTCAGCGCCACCTGCGTCATGCTGTGGGTTATCATCGCGTCAACCGTTACCGGCTGACTGGACAGGCATCTCCCATGATCCTGTCGGCGAACGAGCTGACCCTCGGTTATCGGGGGCAAGCCGTCGTCAGCAACGTCTCGTTCAACGTGGCTGCTGGCGATGTGATTGCTGTTGTCGGGCATAATGGCTCCGGCAAGTCGACGCTTGTCAAAACCATTCTCGGAACCTTGCCGCTGATCGGCGGCGCGCTCTCTTGGCATGGGGGCAAGCCGTCGGAAATCGCCTTTCTCGGACAGCGCTCAGAGTTTGATACAAGGGTGCCGGTCCGGCTTCGTGACATTGTCGAAATGGGCGCGTGGTCACGGCTGGGATTTGCCGGGCGAATCGATCCTGCAGGCCGGGCGGCGATCGAGGCGGCGATGCAGCGCACCAGCACGGCGGCCATTGCCGACACCCCGCTTCACATGCTGTCTGCCGGACAGCTGCAGCGTGCCCTGTTTGCGCGAACCATCGTTCAGGATGCTCCAGTCATCCTGCTGGATGAGCCGTTCACGGCGATCGACCAGTCCACCGAGGCCGACCTGCTGGCACTGATTGACGAGTGGTCCGGCGAGGGGCGTGCCGTGATCATGGTGCTGCATGACCTGTCCGCCGTTCTGCATCATTGCCATGCAGCGCTGCTGCTGGGGCGTGGCACAGCCCGGTTTGGCCCGCTCACGACAACCCTGACGCCGGCCACTCTTGTTGATCTTGGTTATCTGACGCCAAGCCAGGCTGCCTGGCAGGAACGCATGTTCAGCCAGAATGTCGACAGCCTGTCGGGGGGCGCCGATGTTTGAATGGCTTGAATATGATTTCATGCTTCGCGCCCTTGCCGCGACCAGCGTGCTCAGTTTTTCCATTGCGCCGGTTGGCGCCTTTCTGGTGCTGCGGCGCCTGTCGCTTGCCGGCGAAGCGATGGCCCACGCCATCGTGCCCGGCATCGTGATCGGCTTTGTGATCGCCGGACTGTCTGTCACCTCGATGATCATCGGCGGGCTTGCAGCCGGCATAACGGTTGCGCTGCTGACCAGCCTGCTGGCGCGGTTCACGATCATCCGCGAGGATGCGAGCCTTGCCTCGCTCTATCTGATTTCTCTGGCGCTCGGCATCTTTATCCTGTCCGCAGCCGGCTCGGCCGTTCCGCTGAAGAGTTTCCTGTTCGGCTCGATTCTCGGAATGGATGACGAGACGCTGTATCTGATCGGCGCGACGGCGACGGTCACGCTTGTCAGCTTTGCCCTGATCCTGCGGCCGCTCGTCACCAGTACAATCGATCCGGTCTTCCATGAAAGCAGGTCGTCACGGCCCGGGCTTGTCGTGCACTGGTTCATGTTTCTGGTGGTGCTGAACCTTCTTGGTGCCTTCAAGGCGCTGGGAACGCTCATGGCGGTTGGCCTGATGATTCTGCCGGCCACGGCGGCGCGCTACTGGGTGTCGACGCTCACCGGCTATCTCGTCCTGACATTCCTGTTCGCGCTGGCAAGCTGCTGGGCCGGTCTCATCCTGTCCTTCTATGCCTCTGAAGTGCCCTCTGGCCCGGCCATCATCCTTGTGGCGGGCGCGATCTTTTTCATCAGCGTCCTTTTTGCGCCGCAGGGTCTGGGCTTTCTGCGCCGCCGCCGGCCTCCGTCCCGGTGATGCGTGGGTTTCTGATGCTTGCCCCTCAACAGAACTACCCTTCGAAACTCTTCCAAAT
>JAKMFG010000002.1 GCA_022425565.1 Alphaproteobacteria bacterium | reverse complement strand
ATGACCGGGCTGCGCAGCATATCGATGGCTGGATCCAGACGATGCGCAACCTCGCGGCGAACGGGCTGGAGGTCATCTGTTACAATTTCATGCCGGTCGTGGACTGGACCCGCACCGACCTTCGCTGGAAGGCGCGTCGCGGCGGGCTGGCGCTGCGTTTCGATCCGGTAGAATTCGCCGCCTACGACCTGTTTGTGCTGCGCCGGGCTGATGCCGAACAGGATTACACCGCCGCGATCTTCGCGCAGGCCGAGGCTCTCTATACAAGCATGGACGAGGCCGCGATCGAGCGGCTGGAATCCACCATTATCGCCGGGCTGCCCGGCTCGGAACTGTCACATGGCCGCGAGGGTATTCGTGCCGCGATCGCCGATTATGACGGGCTGACCGCGGCCGATCTTCAGGCCAACCTCATCGCCTTCCTGGCGCAGGCAGCCCCGGCGGCGGAGGAATGCGGGGTGCGGATCTGCCTTCACCCCGATGACCCGCCATTCTCGCTTTTCGGACTGCCGCGCGTGGTGTCCACTAAGGCAGATTATGCCGCGCTGTTCGATGCGGTGCCGACACTGGCAAACGGCATCACGCTTTGCGCCGGGTCCCTCGGTTCGCGCGCCGACAATGACGTGATCGACATCGCGAAGAGCTTCGCCCCGCGCATTCATTTCGCCCATCTTCGCAACGTCACGATGGAGCCGTCGGGTGCGTTCTTTGAAGACGACCATCTTGATGGCGGTGTCGATATGGTTGCCCTGATCTCGGTCCTGCTCGGCGAGGAGGAGCGCCGCCGCCGGGAAGGACGCGCCGATGCCGTGATCCCGATGCGCCCCGACCATGGGCATCTGCTTCTCGATGATATCGGCAAACAGACCAACCCGGGCTATTCCGCCATCGGACGACTCAAGGGGCTGGCCGAGCTGCGCGGTGTCGAACGGGCTGTCGCATCGATTGCATATGGGCAAGGAGGATCGGCATGATGACGGATTTCACCGGAAAGGTCGCCGCGGTTACGGGAAGCAGCGGCATCGGCCTTGGCGCGGCGCTGCATCTGGCGCGATCCGGCGCACGGGTGTTCCTGGCCGGCATTGATGCCGGTCTGAACGACGAGGCCGCCGCGCTTGCCGCCGATGAGGGGCTCGATATCACCCTCCATCTGGTTGATGTGGCTGACGAGAACTCGGTCCGCAGCTGGGCTGGGCAGATCGCCGGTGAAACCGACATGCTCCACGCGCTGGTCAATGCGGCCGGGCAGCAGAGCTACGGCACTGTCGAGGATACCGGCCCGGCGGACTGGGACCATTCTATGGCGGTGAATCTGAAGTCCTGTTATCTCACCTCGCATTTTCTCTATGCGCTGCTGAAGGCGGCGGGTGGGGCGTCGGTGGTCCATGTCGCCTCGGTTCAGGGGCATAACAACCAGAACAATGTCCTCGCCTATGCGACCTCAAAGGGCGCTGTCCATGCGATGACCCGCGCGATGGCGGTGGATTGCGCCAAGGACGGGATCAGGGTGAATTCGATCAGCCCTGGATCCATCCGCACGCCGCTTCTGGAATATGGGGCCGGCCAGCTTGCAACCGGCGGGAAGACTGTCGACGACATGATCGCCGAGTTCGGGAAATCGCACCCTGTCGGACGTGTCGGCACCACCGAAGAGACAGGAAGCCTGATTGCCTATCTGTGCTCGGACGCGGCCGGCTTTATCAGCGGCACCGACCTGCGGATTGATGGTGGGCTGACAGCCCAGCTTGGTGTGTGAGTGATGTCGGGATTGTTTGAAGAACTGGATTACCAGCAGACGGCACTTGGCGAGTTGATCCTGAGGCGTCGCAGAATCCTGAAGCTCGACCGTGATGTGGTCGAGGTCATCCTGAATGACGAGCATCTGATGTCGGACATGTTCACGGCATCCGAAATCGCGCTTGCCACCATTCCAATGGCGCTGCTCGAGGCTGCTGGACGAACAGATGCCGATATTCTCGTGGGCGGGCTGGGGCTCGGCTACACGGCGGATGCGGTGCTGCGCTCCGAGGCGGCCGGGTCGCTGGCCGTGGTTGAATATCTGGCGCCGCTGATCGGATGGCACGATGCGGGCATCCTGCCGCTTGGCAGAGTGCTGGCGGATGACCCGCGATGCCGTTTCATCGAAGCCGATTTCTTTGCTCTTGCGCGGGGTGATGACGGGTTCGACCCGCAGGCGCCAGGTCGCCGGTTCGACGGCATCTTCCTCGATATCGATCACAGCCCGGATTTCCACCTGAACCCGTCACATGCCGATTTCTACAGCCAGGAAGGGTTGGCAAGGCTGGCGAAGAGCCTGACTGACGACGGCATTTTCGCGCTCTGGTCGAACGATCCGCCTGACGCGGCTTTCGTCGCACGGCTTGCCACGCAGTTCCCGAGCGCGCGCGCCGAAGAGGTGGTGTTCCACAACCCCCTTCTCGAAGAGGATTGCGTGCAGACCGTCTATCTAGGGGTCATGAGCTGACGCACCTACAGCCCAAGGTCATAGAAGCGGTTGGCGGTCTGGCCGTAGATGGCGGCCTTTTCGGAGTCGCCGAGCTCTGCCGTCAATGCCTGTGCCGCGCCATGCCAGTCTGCATATTCGCCGGCAAGGCGGCAGACAGGCCAGTCGGATCCCCACATGACACGGTCGGCGCCGAACACCGAGATCACGTGGTCGACATAGGGTGTCATCAACCGTCCAGCCGGAGGCGGCCTCGGTGATCACGCCGGAGAGTTTGCAGAATGCCGAGGTCTCTCCGGCGAGCCGTGCCATGCCGTCGGCCCAGCCCTTAAAACCGCCGGGTGAATGATTGGCAATATCGGGCTTCATGCAGTGGTCGATCACCAGTTTCATCTCGGGATGGCGGCTGAAAAGTGTGATGAAATTCTCGATATGGCGCGGCAGGCCCAGCGCCTCGAACCGCAGGTCGAGAGCAGTAACAGCCTCGAAGGCCCAGCTGATATCATCCCGCAGCATCCAGTTATCGTCCGGAATGTCCTGAATCATTGGTCTGACCCCCCTGAACTTCGGATGCGCCGCCAATCGTTCAAGATGCCGCCCATGTGCCGGATTTTCGAAATCGACCCAGCCGGTGACGGCGGCGACATGCTGCGTTGCGTCTGCGATGCCGAGCATATACTCGCTTTCCTCGATGCTCGGGGCCGCCTGCACCAGAACCGTATGCGTGATTCCGGCAGCCGTCAGAAGCGGTTCGAGATCGGCAGGACCATAGGCCCGGAACAGCGTTGCGTTATCTTCCGGCATCCACCCGTAGTCGCCACGTGCCGGGTTCCAGTAATGATGATGGGCGTCAATCTTCATAATCCTGCCTCCGGTATGGTGCAACGAGCCGTGCGGCGCGCAGATTCCAGCTAGTTTCAGGCATCAACCTACTTGCCGTTGTTCACCGCCACGAGGCATCATAGGGGGATGGAAGGCCGCATCACAAGACGGCCCATAACAGAAGAGCCGAAGGGTAGATGTGATGATTTCGATCGGTGGCGAGAACCTTATTGACCTCGTGTCCGGCAAGGCCGCGGCCAACGGTCTGCCACAATATGTCGCCAATCCGGGCGGCTCGCCATTCAATGTCGCCATGGCATCCGGACGCCAGGGCCAGAAGGTTGCCTATCTGACGCCGGTGTCGGACGACGCGCTTGGTGCGCTTCTTGCCGAACGCCTTGTGGAAAGCAAGGTTACACTCGCCGCCGGCCGGGTGCCCCAGCCGACATCGCTTGCCATCGTCTCGATCACAGACGGCATTCCCTCATATGCCTTCCATCGCAACGGCACCGCTGAACGGCAGGTCACCAAGCGGGCTCTTCACAACGACATGCCGGCTGAAACGAAGCTGTTTCATGTCGGATCACTTGGCCTTATCGACGGTGACGACGCCGATACATGGGAGGCGTTCTTTGCCGATTGTCGCAGTCGCGGGATCATGACCTCGCTTGACCCAAATGTGCGGCCGGGCCTGATCGCCGATCGCGACGGCTATATCGCACGCCTGCGACGGATGATGCGCCATGTCGATATTTTCAAGCTCAGCGACGAGGATCTGACCTGGCTGTATCCTGACCGGCCGCTGGAGACCGCGCTGGCCGACTGCCGGGCCGACTGCGATGCGGTGCTGTTCATTCTCACTCTGGGTGCCGACGGCTCGCGGGTGTTTCTTGGCGACCTCGAGATGATGGCCGCCGCGCCGCTTCTTGAAGACCTTGCCGATACGGTGGGCGCTGGTGATACTTACATGGCCAGCATCCTGTGCTGGGTCCTTGAAAATGATCTGGCGTCACGCGAGGCGCTTGGTGCGGTTGGCGAGGATGTGCTGACCAATGCGACGCGCCGTGCGGCAGAGGCCGCCGCCATCAACTGCCGGCGTTCCGGGTGCAACCCGCCATGGCGCGAAGAGCTGACCAACCTCTAGCCCTGTTGTCGAATGTAGGAGTTACCAGTTTTGCCAAAGCAGCTTCCGATCGATCCGGGCCAGACCTACAGCGCTGACAAGGTGCGCTTCACCGACATTCCGGTTCATGCCTACAAGGGCGATCTGGCAGCCGAGATCGCGCGGTGGGGCAAGGATGGGCTGCGCGCCGCCTTGCGGCATATGCTTGTGGTCCGCGAGTTCGAGAGCATGCTGCACGCCTTCAAGTCGACAGGCGCCTATCGCGGCATCGAATATGTCTATAAAGGGCCTGCGCACCTGTCCGTCGGGCAGGAGGCCGCCGCCGTCGGCAGTGCGATGGCGCTCGGGCCCACAGACCAGATTTTCGGCTCCCATCGCAGTCATGGCGAGATCATTGCCAAGGGGCTGGCGGCGGTGGGCGCGATTCCGCCCGGCGAGGTCACATCCATCGTCGAATCGCACAGTGACGGACGGCTCCTCGATCTGGTGACGCGCCATGTTGGCGAGGCTGGTGGCGATCCGGCCGAAGCATTCCTGCTGACCGGCGTCCTTGCAGAAATCTTCATGCGTGATGCCGGTTTCAATCGCGGCATGGGTGGCTCGATGCACGCCTTTTTCACGCCCTTCGGTGCCTTTCCGAACAATGCCATTGTCGGTGGCTCCGCAGGGATCGCGGTGGGTGCGGCGCTGCGGGCGCAACTGACCCGCTCTGACAGCATCTGTGTGGCGAACCTCGGTGATGGCAGTACCGGATGCGGGCTGATCTGGGAGTCGATGAATTTTGCCGGCATGGGCCAGTTCCGGAACCTGTGGCAGCCGCCTTTCGACAGAAACCCGCCGGTGCTGTTCTGCTTCACCAACAATTTCTATGCCATGGGCGGGCAGACGCGCGGCGAGACAATGGCATGGGACAGGCTCTCACGCATTGGCGCCGGCATTTCGCCGGGCCAGCTCCATGCCGAGACGGTGGACGGCTCGAATCCGCTGGCGGTGGCAGATGCTGTCGCGCGCAAGGCCGAGATCCTGCGAGCGGGCGAGGGGCCGGCGCTTCTCGACATTGAATGCTATCGCTATTCGGGCCATTCGACGACCGACACCAACGCCTACAGGTCGCGGGACGAGATGAAGGCCTGGCAGGCGCATGACCCGATCACGAGGTTCCGCGACAGGCTGGTCGATGGCGGCATTATCACCGTTGGCGAGGCCGACGAGATGGTCGAGGTGGCTGGCGCGCAGATCGAGGCAGTGACAAGGGTGGTGGTGGACCGTCAGCTGGCACCTGCGGTCGATCTGGAGGCAAGCCCGACCATCATCGGCGACATGACGTTTAATAATGAGGCGATCGAGCTTGGCGAGACGGCCGGGGACCTGCTGGCAGAGCCGGCCGAGACCAGCGCGGTGAAATCGATTATGCGCAAGGCGCGGTCCGGCATTGCCGAGGATGGCAGCCAGCTGTCGCCGATGCGCGCCGTGACACTTCGTGACGCGCTGTCGGAAGCCATTCTTCATCATCTGACTCATGACGAGAGCCTGATTGCCTATGGCGAGGAATGCCGTGACTGGGGCGGTGCCTTCGGCGTGCATCGGGGCTTTGCCGACATCATCCCCTATCACCGTCTGTTCAATTCACCGATTTCCGAAGCGGCGATCGTATCGACGGCCGTCGGCTATGCGCTCGCCGGCGGACGGGCGATTGTCGAGCTGATGTATGCAGATTTCATCGGCCGGGCCGGTGACGAGATTTTCAACCAGCTTGCGAAGTGGCAGGCGATGTCAGCCGGTGAATTGCGCCTGCCGGTGGTGCTTCGCGTGTCGGTCGGATCGAAATACGGGGCGCAGCATTCCCAGGACTGGACATCGCTTGTTACCCATGTGCCGGGACTACGGGTGATCTATCCGGCGACACCGCATGATGCCAAGGGACTGATGGCGACGGCGCTGTCCGGCAATGACCCGACCATCGTGTTCGAAAGCCAGCGGCTGTATGACCGGGTCGAGACCTTCGAGCCCGACGGTGTGCCGGCAGATTACGCGCTGGTCCCCTTTGGCGAGGCTGCCATCAGGCGTGCCGGCGATGACGTGACGATCCTGACCATCGGCCCGTCGCTCTATCCGGCGCTCGACGCAGCTGGCGAGCTGGCAGGGCATGGTGTCGAAGCGGAAGTGGTTGATGCAAGGACGCTGGTGCCATTCGACTATGACACCGTTATTGCCTCTGTCAGGCGGACCGGGCGGCTGATCATTGTGTCGGAAGCCGTGGAACGGGGCAGTTTCGCGAACACGGTTGCGGCCAATGTCACCCGCCTTGCCTTTGCCGATCTGAAGGCGCCGCCGGTTGTGCTTGGTGCGCCGAACTGGATTGCGCCGGGTGCGGATATGGAAGACAAATACGCCCCGCAGGAGCATGATATATGCGATGCCGTGCTTGGCGAGTTTTTCGCCGACAAGCGGGTCAATCGCCGCGGCGTCCGCAACTGGGATATCGCCGGCATGGCAAAGCGCGGGCTCTGACGACTTCAACCCGGGCCTGCCCTGAACAGGCTCAAACCAAGGGACGCACATCATGGCAACGGAAATTCTGGTACCGCAGCTTGGCAATGAAGTCACCGAGGCAGAGGTTACGGAATGGGCGGCGGCTGTCGGCGACAATGTGAGCGCCAGCGACATCGTCGTCGTGATATCGACGACCAAGGCGGCATTGGAAATCGAAGCGCCCTGCGACGGCACGCTGTCCGAAATCCGCATCGGCGAGGGTGAGCTGACTGAGGTCGGCGCTGTACTCGGCGTGATTGAATGACCGATCTGGCACTGCACCGGCTTGGCGGTGAAGGACCGGATATCCTGTTTATCCACGGGTTTGGCGCCGACCGCCTGGGCTGGCTTGCGGTGGCGCCGCAGCTGTTTGGCGAGGCCAGCGTCTGGGCTGTGGAATATGCCGGCCATGGCACCGCTGGGAATGATGCCGGAGACGGCGCGCCCACGACCATTGCAGCCGCCATCGGTGACGAGATCAGGGACAGGCTGAACCGTCCCATCATCGTGGGGCATTCGCTCGGCGGCACGCTGGCGCTTCATCTGGCGGCGACGATGCCGGAAGACCTGGCGGGGCTTGTGCTGCTGGCGCCCGCCGCACTGGCCGCCAGCATCGACAGCAGCTTCATTGCCGCCATTCCCGAACTCGACGACCCGGACGAGGCGCTGGACGTGCTCAGGCGCCTTGTCTGCCGCAAGATTCTGATCACCCCGCGGATGGCTGGCGCAGTGGTGGCAGGCCTTTCACCACCAGAGCGTCGAGCCGCGCTCAGGCAAATTGCGAGTGCCCTCGAAACTGCCGCACCTCCGCCATTCCCGCCTTTGCTGCCTTTCGAGGTCATCTGGGGCGGCGAGGATGAAATCCTGACACCACCCGAAGCGCCGATTCCGAACATGCAGCTTGTCGAAAATGTTGGCCATATGCCGCATATCGAGGCTGCCGGTGATGTCATCGCCGCGATCAGGCGGGGGCTCGGGACCGCCGAGTGAGCATGGTTGGCTTGCTTGACCCGGACTGTGGTTGGCCCTAGCGTTGAGTCTCGTTTGAATTATGACTGGGTGGGCGCGTGGGCGGCGATCTGAAACATCGCCTGATAGCAGAGATTGACCAGCGACATGACGATCTGGTCGAAACAACACGCGCACTGATCCAGATACCCACGCTGAACCCGCCGGGCGACCATTATCGCGACATCTGCGAATATCTCGAGGCGCGGCTTGCGCGAAGCGGCTTTTCATCGACATTCGTCCGGGCCGAGGGATCGCTCGGTGATTCGGAAAAACATCCGCGCTGGAACATTGTCTGCCGCCATGAGGGGGTTGGCGAGGGTGAATGCGTGCATTTCAATTCGCATACCGATGTTGTCAGTGTCGGCGAGGGCTGGACCCGCGACCCGTTTGGCGGCGAGGTAGATGGTGACCGGATCTACGGACGGGGCGCCTGTGACA
>JAKMFG010000311.1 GCA_022425565.1 Alphaproteobacteria bacterium | reverse complement strand
CCTTGGGGCGGCCTTCGGCACGCGCAAGACCAAGCCGATGCGCCAGCTGGCAGGCACGGGCCGACATCTCCTCGACACGAGAGTCCAGCAGGATGGCCTGGCGCAGATTGTAGGGAAGCACCACCCTGTCGAGCGTGGTCGTCACCGGCCTGTCCTCGGCCAGCGACGGGGCCAGATCTTCAGTCACGCGATCCTTTTGCAGGATGGTGGAGGCGGCGGCATCGGTCTCTTCACCCTGCTCGTTTCCGTCCTGCCGAGCACTATCAAGCTGGGCGGTTGATTGCTGAACGGCGGATTCCCTGGCGTCGGGAAGCCAGCCATTCATCCTTGGCAGCGGTCCGGCACTGGAACCTGCCGGCTCGCCGGCCGCATTTTCAGACACCGGGCTGTCGGGCGCCCAGCTTTTGGAGACCGGCGGCACATCCCCGGCGGATGCCAGATTGCCAATCGGCAATTGTAGGCCGATCCCGGTTCCAGAACTCGCACCGGACAAGCCGCCAAACTGCCAGCTCAAACCGCCGGATGACGATGCATTCGCCATGCTGCCGGCACCAAACGACATCATCACGGCACAGGCAAAACCCGCAAGCCGGTCACGCCACCGCAGTGCAGGCGGCACCTCTCCGGGGTCAGGCTTCGGGATGCCGGTCGGCGGCACCCTGAAGGTCCGGTCTGATAGGAAAAAATAGTCTGGCAATTGAGCAGCGCGTCCCTGTCCGGGTGCGCTGCTCTTTCGAACTGGAATGGTCATTCCCGGCAACTCGCAAAGGTTAAGGGTCAGGTCACCTGAGCGAGAATAGGCGTTGGTCAGCTAATTTTTCGTAAAGAACTCAAGCAGAAAGCGATCCTTTTCAGGTCAAAAATTCGCATTCGCGTGAGAAGTATTTCTATTTCGTTAAATACTGAATTTTCATTCAGAACCCGGTCGCGAGGGATCGATGGCCGCCTCGATGAGGTCGAACTGCGCCATCAGCTGGTCGCGGGACCCATCAGGAAGCGCCGCCATGATCTCGGCTTCGAAACCGGCAGCGAGGGCTGACAATTCTGACGCCAGTGCCGTTCCACTCGTGGTCAGCGCCAGCTTCACCAGCCGCCGGTCATCCTGGTTGACGAGTTTGGAGACATAGCCGCGACCGGCCAGCCGCTGCACCGCGCGGGTGACCCGCGCCCGGTCCATATCTACACGGGTGAAGATATCCCGCACCGAAATCTCGGTCTGCTGTGTCAGATGCACAAGCACCCGCCACTCGGCAACGCTGATGTCGTAGCG
Organism: Alphaproteobacteria bacterium; assembly: GCA_022425565.1. Classification (GTDB taxonomy): domain Bacteria; phylum Pseudomonadota; class Alphaproteobacteria; order Puniceispirillales; family Puniceispirillaceae; genus UBA8309. The sequence goes on along the minus strand of JAKMFG010000311.1, from coordinate 3,895 downwards.
CTGCTCATATTGCGCCGCCAGCGCCCGGCTCAGCGCTGTCGCCAGCCGTGCCGCACGGTAGGGAAGGAAAGCGTCGAGCGCCAGCGTCGCACCCTCGCCGGCTTGCTGTGCTTTCATGCTGCTGCTTTCACTCACGCCCGGTGGCCTCCCCTGCCCGCATGACCCCGCATGCCTCTTGCAAGACGATGGCGGCGAATCTCTTTGACAATCATTTCATTTGAAATGAATATGGAGGCATCGTCAAGACGGGAGGCCAGAATGACGTCCGCAACGACACCTGAAATGATGCCGGGCGAAATGATGCCGGGCGAAATGATGCCGGGGTTCGGCAACGACTTTGAAACCGAGGCACTCCCCGGCGCTCTGCCACAAGGTCAGAATTCGCCGCAGACATGCGCTTACGGGCTCTATGCCGAACAGCTGAGCGGATCACCCTTCACCGCGCCGCGGTCAACAAATGAGCGGTCCTGGCTCTATCGCATCCGCCCGTCGGTCCGCCATGGCGGGCGCTATGCAAAGATTGATGTGCCGCTGTGGAAGACAGCGCCTGACGGCGATCCGAATGACCTGCCGCTCGGCCAGTACCGGTGGAACCCGCTTCCCGTCCCGTCTGTGCCCACCGACTTCATCGACGGCATGCGCACCATGACCAGTACCGGCGATGCGCGCCAGCATGTCGGCATGGCAACCCATATCTATGCCGTTACCGCCAGCATGACCGACCGTGTGCTGGTCAATGCAGATGCCGAAATGCTGATCGTGCCGCAGGACGGCGAGATCAATATCTTTACCGAGATGGGCCGGATGCATGTCGCGCCCGGCCATATCGCCGTGGTGCCACGCGGCATGATGGCGAAATACAGCCTCGCCGGCGATCACGCCCGCGGCTATGTCTGCGAGAATTACGGGGCGAAATTCACCCTTCCCGACCGTGGTCCGATCGGCGCCAACTGCCTCGCCAACCCGCGCGATTTCAAGACGCCGGTCGCCGCCTTTGAAGACAGCGACACACCGCATGAACTGGTGATCAAATGGTGTGGCGGCTTCCATGCCACCCGCATCGGCCATTCACCGCTCGACGTCGTCGCCTGGCATGGCAACTACACACCCTATTGCTACGACCTCGCGACCTTCTCGCCGGTGGGCGCCATCGCCTTTGATCATCCCGACCCGTCGATCTTCACCGTGCTGACCGCACCGTCCGAGACCACCGGCACGGCGAATATCGATTTCGTCATTTTCCCGCCACGCTGGACGGTGGCTGAAAACACCTTCCGGCCACCCTGGTACCACCGCAACATCATGTCCGAATTCATGGGGTTGATCACCGGACAGTACGACGCCAAGGAAGAAGGCTTTGTCCCCGGCGGGGCCAGCCTGCACAACATGATGCTGCCACACGGCCCCGACCTCGACGCCTTCGAGAAGGCCAGCAATGCCGAGTTGAAGCCGGTGAAACTTTCGAGCACCATGGCCTTCATGTTCGAGACCAGATTCCCGCAGCAGGTGAGCCGATTTGCCGCCGGGACGGACAGTCTTCAGGACGATTATGTCGACTGCTGGGCGGGCCTTGAGCGTAGGTTCGACGGCACACCGGATCCGAAATGAACGCCGAAATCAACATATGGCAGGCACAAGAGAGGACGCCCCGATGAAACTCGCAACCCTCAATGACGGCAGCCGCGACGGCAAGCTCGTGGTCGTCAGCCGTGACCTTGTGCATTATGCCGCGGCAGCACATATCGCCCAGACCATGCAGGCGGCACTGGACAATTGGGAGACCATTGCCCCGCGCCTGCAGACCCTGTCCGACGCATTGAACAGCGGCGAGATTGGCGGTGAGCCGTTCGATCAGGAGGCGGCACATTCACCGCTGCCGCGCGCCTTTCAATGGGCCGATGGATCTGCCTATGTGAACCATGTGGCGCTCGTCCGCCAGGCACGCGGAGCAGAAATGCCGGAAAGTTTCTGGACGGACCCCTTGATGTATCAGGGCGGGTCGGATGATTTCCTGCCGCCGCGCGCGCCGATCAGAATTCCGGATGAAAGCTGGGGCATCGATATGGAGGCTGAGATTGCCGTCGTCACCGGCGATGTGCCGATGGGGATCGACGAGGCAGGCGCGGCCGGACTGATCCGACTTGTCATGCTGGTGAACGATGTCTCGCTGCGCAACCTGATCCCGGGCGAGCTTGCCAAGGGGTTTGGCTTTTTCCAGTCGAAACCCTCCAGTGCCTTCTCGCCTGTTGCGGTAACGCCGGACGAGCTTGGCGATGCCTGGAAGGACAGTGTCCTGCATCGCGTGATCGAAGTCGATCTGAACGGCGCGCCACTTGGCCGGGCCGATGCTGGCACCGACGCCACTTTCAGCCTCGCGCGGCTGGTCTCGCATGCTGCGAAATCCCGCAACCTGAAGGCGGGCGCGATCGTCGGATCAGGCACGATTTCCAACCGTGACGCCGATGGCGGCCCCGGACGGCCTGTGGCGGATGGTGGCAGGGGCTATTCCTGCCTTGCTGAAATCCGTATGGTGGAGACCATTCTGAACGACAAGCCGTCGACCCCTTTCATGCGGTTCGGCGACCGCGTCAGGATCGAAATGCATGATGATGACGGCGCCAGTATTTTCGGGCGCATCGACCAGATAGTGGAAGATTCGAATGGCTAAGAAATTCGCCTCGCAAGGCGACATGTCGGAAAAGACGATCAGCTTCACCGAGATCGGACGCGATCTCTGGGCCTTTACCGCCGAAGGCGACCCTAATACCGGCGTCATTATCGGCGACGACAGCGTCATGGTCGTCGACGCGCAGGCGACACCTCGGCTTGCCAAGATGGTGGTTGAGAAAATCCGCACGGTCACCGACAAGCCGATCAAGCATGTCGTGCTCTCGCACTATCATGCGGTGCGCGTTCTGGGCGCCTCGGCCTATGACGCGTCCGAGATCATCGCCTCGGAAACATGCAACGCGATGATCCACGAGCGCGGACAGGAAGACTGGGATAGCGAGTTTGGGCGCTTCCCGCGCCTGTTTGAAGGGCATGAGAGCATCCCCGGCCTGACCTGGCCGACACAGACCTTCCGCGAGAAGATGACCCTTCATCTCGGCAAACGCCGTGTGGAGCTGATGTTTCTTGGCCGTGCCCACACCGCCGGCGACATCGTCGCCTTTGTTCCCGACGAGCAGGTGATGTTCACCGGCGACATCGTCGAGTACCACTCTGCCTGCTATTGCGGTGACGGCCATTTCAATGACTGGGGCGGCACACTTGACCGCATCGCCGGTTTCAACCCGGCCGCCATCGCACCTGGCCGCGGCGACGCGCTGGTCGGCGAGGCAATGGTAGAGGCCGCCATCACCAGCACCCGTGATTTCGTCGACAGCACCTATCGCCCGGCGGCCATGGTGGCGGCGAAGGGTGGCAGCCTGAAAGATGCCTGGGATGCGGTGCGTGAGGCTTGCGATCCCAAATTCTCGGATTACGCGATCTACGAGCACTGCCTGCCTTTCAATGTCGCGCGCGCCTTTGACGAGGCGAAAGGCATCGACACCCCGCGCATCTGGACCGCAGAGCGCGACATGGACATGTGGAACGCGTTGCAGAACGGCTGACAAGGCCGCCTAAGGAACGACCTCAAGGAACGACATGGCAAGATACCAGTACGAGCCTTTTCCCTATGTGACACCGCCGGAGCTTGCGGGCGACGGTGCGACCGGCGCGCCGGTGATCATCGTCGGCGCTGGCCCGATCGGGCTTGCCGCCGCCATCGACCTTGCCACCCATGGCGTTGCCAGCATCGTCGTCGATGACAACAATGTCGTGGCGGTAGGCAGCCGCGCCATCTGCTGGGCCAAGCGCAGCCTGGAGATTTTCGACCGGCTGGGCATCGGCG
>JAKMFG010000290.1 GCA_022425565.1 Alphaproteobacteria bacterium | reverse complement strand
GTGCCACCGGCGGCGAGGGCAATCAGCGGGCGTGGGGAAGCTGTCATGACGATGCCTCCTGAAGCCGACGCTGGCCGGGAAGGGCGTAAGGTGCCCGCCGGCGCGTCAGGGCCAGGATCAGACCCATGGTCAGTCCGCTGGCGACAAGCGACGAGCCGCCATAGCTGATCAGCGGCAGGGTCATGCCCTTGGTCGGGATCAGATGCACCGAGGAGGCCATATGGATGGCAGCCTGCACGCCGAACTGAAGCAGCAGGCTGGCACCGGCGATCAGGCAGAACAGCCCTTCATCAGACATCGCCCGCGAAAAGCCGCGAAGCACGATGAACGCATAGAGGGTCAGCAGCGTCAGACAGGCCAGCGCGCCAAATTCCTCGCCGGCGACGGCGAAGATGAAATCCGAATGCGCGTCTGGCAGATGGTGCTTTACCGTCCCGTCACCAGGGCCGACACCAAACAGGCCGCCATTGGCAAAGGAATCGCGGGCCTTCTCGACCTGCCAGGCGCCACCGTCCCAGAACTGGTTGATCCGCTTGTGAACATGGCCAAGGGTGAAATAGGCGACAACCAGCCCAAGCGGTGCCAGCGCGACGACGCAGATCACAAGAAGCATCGGCATGCCGGCCAGGAACATCTGGAAACCCCAGGTCAGCACCACCATCAGGGTCATGCCGATATCAGGCTGCAGAACAAGAATGCCGACGATCACCGCCATCAGCGCAGATGAATAGATCCATCCCGGAAAATCCTGTCCCTCGCGCCACAGGGTCAGAAGCCATGCCGAGACGACGGCAAAGAGCGGCTTGGCGAATTCCGATGGCTGAAGGTTGATCCCGGCAATGGTGATCCAGCGGGTGGCGCCCTTGATTTCGCTTCCCGCAACAATCGCCAGCACCATCAGGCCGATGATCCCGACAAGCCCGACAAGCGCCAGTGCCCTTATCGGCCTTGGCTCAAGCAGGGACACGGCCAGCATTAGTCCGACGGCGGGCACCAGGAAAATCCCCTGACGCACGCCGAAATGCTGTGATGGCAGGTTGATCAGTGTCGCCACCGCCGGTCCGGCGGCCATTACCAGAAGCGCCCCCACAACCATCAGCAGAAGCGCGCTGGCCAGCAGCCAGCGGTCAATGGTCCACCACCAGACACCAACGAGAGAGCGATCAGTACGGTCAAGCATGCGCGCCCCCCTGAACTGCGGTGGTGGCCGCATCGGCGGTGAGCCTGCGGGCGATGGCGATGAAGGCATCGCCGCGGGCGACAAAGTTGGCAAACTGGTCGAATGAGGCTGCGGCCGGCGACAGCAGGATGGTGGCATCCCGGCCGTCTGTTCTGGCGGCGGCGCTGGCATCGGCAAAGGCGGATGTGGTCGCTGTCTCGAGGTCGCCCGACAGGCTGGTTTCGACGATGCCGTCGAGTTCGGCGGCAAACGCCTGTGCCGCGCCGCCGATCAGATAGGCATGCGCTACATTTGCTGTTGCTCTGCCTGCCTCGCCAAGCCCGTCTTCCTTGGCCTCGCCGCCGGCGATCCAGTAGATATTTTCGAAGGCTGCAAGCGCCTTGGCGGCGGCAACGCCGTTGGTCGCCTTGGAATCATTGACAAAGGAAATGCCGCCATGTGTGGCAACGGTCTGCAGCCTGTGCGGCAGTCCGGCAAAGCTGGCCATGCCCTGCGCGATCTCGTCGTCCGCAAGGCCGAGCGCGGCAAGACATTTGGCCGCCGCTGCGGCATTCTCGGCATTGTGTGGTCCGGCAAGTGAGGCTGCATTGGCGATGGCGGCGGGCGCATCGGCCGGATTGATGATTGTCACTTTGCCGCCCGCCTTGCGGTGGGCGTCGGCAAGGGGGTCGAGATGCGGTCCGGTGCCGATCATCACAAGGCCGTCATTGCCGGCAGCATCAAGCATGCGCGCCTTCGCTGCAGCATACCCTTTCATGCCGCCGTGCCGTGCCAGATGGTCCGGCGTGATGTTCAGCAGCATCGCCACATCAGCGCGAAGGGACGGAGTGGTTTCGAGCTGGTAGGAGGACAGCTCCAGCACGATCACCCCGTCCGCCCCGGGATCGTCCAGATTGCAGGCGGCATCGCCGATATTCCCGCCGACGGCGACAGCACGTCCGGCAGCGCGAAGGCAATGGCCGGTCAGCGCTGTCGTTGTCGATTTGCCATTGGTTCCTGTGATGGCCACGATCCGCGCCCGAGGTGCGGCGCGCATGGCGATTTCAATCTCGCTGATCACCTCGACACCTGCCTCGGCAGCGCGGGCGGCAGCAGGGTGCGGCTGCGGGTGCGCATGCGGGATGCCGGGGCTGATCACCATTGATGAGAACTCGTCCCAGGGCCAGTCCTGCCAGCCGCACAGCTGTGCGCCCTGCGGGATTTCGCCACGCGGTGCGGCGTTGTCGTCGTGCAGCCACAGCTTTGCGCCAGCCGCGGCCAGTGCATGAGCCGCCGCCATGCCGGACAGGCCGAGACCAAGGATCCCGACCTTTGTGCCTGACATGGAATGCGGAACGAGCATGCGTACCCCTAGCGAAGTTTCAGCGACGACAGGCCGGCAAGTGCCAGCACGACGGCGATGATCCAGAAACGGATGACGATGGTGGATTCGGCCCAGCCCTTGCGCTCGAAATGATGATGCAGCGGCGCCATCAGGAAGATGCGTTTTCCGGTCAGCTTGAAGGAGGCGACCTGCAGGATCACCGACAGCGTCTCGACGACGAACAGGCCGCCGGTAATGGCAAGCACCAGCTCGTGGCGCGTCGCCACCGACATTGCGCCAAGCGCACCGCCGAGTGCCAGTGATCCGGTGTCGCCCATGAACACCTTGGCAGGCGGGGCGTTGAACCAAAGGAAACCGAGGCCTGCCCCCAGAAGCGCGCCGCACATCACCGCGAGGTCGCCAGTGCCGGGAACGTAGTTGATTTGCAGATATCCGGCGAAATTGACGTTTCCGGCGAGATAGGCGATCAGCCCGAAACAGGCGGCGACAATCATCACTGGAACAATCGCCAGCCCATCCAGCCCGTCGGTCAGATTGACCGCGTTCGACGCGCCGACAATCACCACCATGGCGAATGGTACATACAGCAGCCCCAGCGAGATCATCGTGTCCTTAAGGAACGGCACGGCAACGCCATAACGCAGATGTGACGGCGACATTTCGATCAGGAACAGGGTGGCGATGAACGCCACGCCAAGCTGCAGCAACAGCTTCATCCGTCCCGACATGCCGTGATGCGAACGGCGGCGCAGTTTCATCCAGTCATCGACCGATCCGACTGCGCCGAAAGCCAGCGCCACTGTCAGAACCGGCCACAGATAGGGGCTCGACAGCGGCATCCACAGCAGCGTCGACAGGGCAAAGGCGGCAAGGATCAGCAACCCGCCCATGGTCGGCGTGCCGATTTTTGTCACAAGATGCGACTCCGGACCGTCGGCCCGGATCGGCTGGCCTTCCGCCTGATGGCTCTTCAGCCAGCGGATCATTGCCGGACCGAACATCAGGCTGATGATCAGCGCGGTAATGGTGGCCCCGCCGGTGCGGAAGGTGATGTAGCGGAACAGGTTGAAGAACTGGTATTCGCCGGCAAGCGGTGTCAGCAGATCAGGCAGCATCGTGGGTCTCCCCCGTGTCTGAGGCGTCGTCATCGTGCAGCGCCTTGATCAGGGTGGCGGCAACCCGCCACGCGCCGGATCCGTTCGATCCCTTGATGAATACGATGTCGCCGTCGCGAAGATGTGCCCGCAGTCGGTCTGTCGCCGCTTCGGCGTCGGCTACCGGCTCGTGGTCCGATATACAGGGCAATTCTGCTGCCATGCGGGACATTTCAGCGCCGATGGTGATCACCACGCGGGGCCTAAGGGACATGATGCCGGGGGCAAGGGCAGTATGCGCTTTGGCGCTGCCGTCGCCGAGCTCCAGCATCTCGGACAGCACCATGATCTGCGGCGGATTGGCTGCGAGGCTGGCAAAGGCGGCCGTCATCGAGGCAGGCCCAGCGTTGTAGCTGTCATCGATAAGGGTGATGGCTGTGCCATCAAATTTCCCACTGGAAACCGCGCCGCGCCCGGGAAGGTTGGCGAAGGAGGCAAGGCGCCCTGCTGTCGCGGCGACGTCATGGCCGAGGCTGTCGCAAACCGCCAGCATTGCCAGGGCGTTTGTCGCCCAATGTGTGCCATGCATGCCGAGGCCAAAACTCAGGCTGGTGCCACGAACCTGTGCATTCACCTGCATGCCTTCGATCTGCCGCTCGGCACTGACAAGGCGGAAATCCGAGCTCTCTGCCGTGCCAAAGCTGATGATCCTGCCTGCACCGGCGTCATGGGCGCGCGCGGCAAGCAGGTCAAAATAGACATCGTTGCGGTTCAGGATGGCGGTGCCCCCCTCGCGAAGTCCGTCAAAGATTTCGGCCTTTGCATCGGCGATATCGTCGAGGCTGTCAAAGAAACCGGCATGACTGTCTGCGATGCGGGTGATCACCGCGATATCAGGTTTCGCAATCGCGCTGAGGGCGCTGATTTCACCCGGGGCGTTCATGCCGATTTCCTGAACGGCGTCGACTGGTGTGTCCGGCAGCGCAGCAAGCGTCAGCGGCACGCCAAGATGATTGTTGAAGCTGGCGCGGCTGGCATGGCAACCGCCCGGCTGCAGCAGATGCGCGAGCATCTCCTTGCTTCCGGTCTTGCCGACTGAACCGGTAATCGCGGCAAGCCGTCCGCCGGCCGCGATATGGGCCTTGCGCCCACCTGCGCCAAGGCCGGTGAGGGCGTGCTGGACGTCATCGACGACAAGCATAGGCAGATCTGCATCATTGGCCGGGCGCGATACCAGCGCCGCTGCCGCGCCGCGGTCGGCGGCGGCGGAGATAAAGTCATGACCGTCGGCCTGTGCGCCGGGAAGGGCGACAAACAGGCTACCTTCGACACAGCGGCGGCTGTCGATCTCGATTGAAGTCACATCGCCCCCCACAGCAGGCCCGGCCCAGTTGCCGCCAGCACGGGATGCAAGTGTTTCGGCGTCGATCCGCATCGAGGTGGCGTTCATGTCTGCTCGCCTCCCTCTGTCAACCGCTGGATGGCGTTCCGCGCCACGCTGGAATCGCTGAAGGGAAGCGTCTCGTCACCGACAAGCTGGAAAGCTTCGTGACCCTTTCCGGCAATCAGCAGCACATCACCTTTTTCAAGCTCGTCCAGCGCCGTGTTGATCGCGGCGCCGCGATCGGCGATCTCGATGGCGTTCGGGCAGGCGGCCATGATCTGGCTGCGGATCGCGCCGGCATCCTCGGAACGGGGATTGTCATCGGTGACATAGGCGATGTCGGCATGCTCATGGGCGACCTTGCCCATCATCGGGCGCTTGCCTGTGTCACGGTCGCCGCCGGCGCCGAACAGAACGGCAAGCCGCCCTCTTGCTTCGGGGCGCAGCGCGCGCAATGCCGCTTCCAGCGCGTCCGGCGTATGCGCGTAATCGACGATCACACGAGCGCCGCCGGGGTGTCCGGTAACAAGCTGCATCCGGCCTTCCGCGCCGGTGACATAGGGCAGGGCCGACAGGGAATCATGGATCGGCAGGCCGCTGGCATAGGCCATGACCGCTGCGGTAACGGCATTGACCGCCTGAAACGCGCCGGCAAGCGCAACCGGAATCCGGTAGGCCTGTTCCTTGTGTTCAACGATGATCTCGAGGCCGAAATCCATCGGCGAGATTTCGGCAATGCGGAAATCGGCCGTCTCGTCCTGCCCTACGGTGATGACGACATGCTGGCGCGGTTCGGTCTTGCGCATGGATGCGGCGAGCTTCGCGCCATATTCATCATCGATGTTGATCACGGCAGATCCGCCGGCAAGCAGCAGGTCGGTGAACAGCCTCGACTTGGCGGCGAAATAGCTGTCCATATCCGCGTGATGGTCGAGATGATCGCGACTGAGATTGGTGAAGGCGGCGATATGGATGTTCAGCCCGTCAAGACGGTGCTGGGCAAGGCCGTGGCTGCTTGCCTCAATCGCCAGATGTGTCACGCCGGCCCCGGTCAGCGGCTGCAGCGCGCGGTGAAGGCTGACAGCATCGGGCGTGGTGAGCGGCGGCAGGCCGTGCATGCTGCCCTGCATCTTGCGCGGGTCGTCGCATTGCAGGCCAAGGGTGCCGATCGATGCGGCATCCCAGGTAACGCGCGACCAGATCTGGCGCAGGAATTCGACTGTCGAGGTCTTGCCGTTGGTGCCGGTGACAGCAGCGATCATGCCGGGCTGGCGACGCCAGAACCGGGCCGCCGCGTTCGCCAGTTCGAGGCGTGGCGCAGTGCAGGTCAGGACCGGCACACCGCTGTCTGCCAGCCTGGCCAGAGATGGGTCGGGTTCACGCTCGTCGGTCAGGATGGCGACGGCGCCGGCCTCGACCGCGGCGCTGGCATATGCGCGGCCGTCACCGGTGCTGCCCTTGAGCGCAACGAAAAGGTGCCCTGGTGCCACGGTACGGGAATCGCTGCTGATGTCGGTCACATCGATTGCGCCGATGCTGGCTGCATCGGGATGGGCGGCGACGGGGCCGGGTACAAGATCAGTAAGATGCAAGAGCTTTCTCCTCTTTGCCAATCTTGAAGTCCAGTCTGAGTTTCTGGCGAATTTCAGGCGAATTCTCGTCAACAGGAAGAATTCCGAGAAGCGGTGCCGAATGTTCGATGATGCGTTTTGCCGCCGGTGCGGCCACCCAGCCGCCGGTGGCATGGCCATAGGAATGTTTCTTGCCTTTCGGCTCGTCGACCATCACTACGAGAACATATCGCGGGTCGTGAACCGGGAAGGTGGCGGCAAAGCTGGCGATGTTCTTGTCTTTGAAATAGCCGCCGTCAGGATTGATCTTTTCCGAGGTGCCGGTCTTCCCGCCAACCATATAGCCCTTGGCTTCGGCAAAGTTGCCGGTGCCGTCGGGGTGCGAGACCACAAGCCGCATCATCGAGCGCACAGCCTTGGTCGTTTCTTCAGAAAAAAGGCGCTCGCTCATCGGTGCCGGCGCGCCGCCACGATGCATCAGTGTCGGCTCGACCATGGCGCCGGACCCGCTTGCCGCGGCAAGCGCCGAGGCGAGATGAAGCGGGGTCACCGAAATGCCATGTCCATAGGACACTGTCGCGATCGACGTGGACCGCCAAGTGCCGGGCACCTGTGGGCGTGCCATCTCGGGAATTTCCAGCGAGACCTTGTCGAAGAGGCCGAGCTGGCGAAGATAGAATTGCTGCCGTTCGGCGCCGATGTCGGCGGCCATCCGGGCTGATCCGATGTTGGATGACAGGACGAGGATTTCCGGCACGCTCAACTCGCGGTCATACATATGGTAGTCCCAGATCGAGAAGCGACCGAAGCGCAGCGGTTTGGAGACTTCATAATAGGTGCTGGTAGTGGTCGCACCGGACTCCAGAGCAATTGCCGTGTTCAGCACCTTGAAGGTCGACCCCATCTCGTACAGGCCGAGGGTGGCCCGATTGAAGCGCGCATTGTCTTCGATTGTGGCGAAATGGTTTGGGTTGTAGTCGGGGAGCGAGACCATGGCGACGACCTCGCCGCTGGCAATGTCGAGCATCACGCCGGCCCCGCCGATGGCTTCGAACACCTCCATCTGGCGCGCGATCTCGCGGGCGACCACGGCCTGCACGCCGGCATCGAGCGACAGCGTGACGTCTTGGCCGGTGGACAGGCGTGCATCAAGCGATTTTTCCAGCCCTGCCAGACCTTTATTGTCCATACTGACCTGGCCGAGAATGTGCGCGGCCAGCTTGCCGCTGGGGTAGCTTCGAAGGGTGCTCTTGCGGAAATAGACCCCCGGAATGCCGAGGCCCAGAATTTCGGCATGGCGTGCCGGCGTCAGCTTGCGGTCAAGCTCGACATAGCGGGTCTCTTTCGTCAGCAACCGCAGCAGCGCTGCCTCGTCATAGCGCGGCAACAGTGGTGCCAGCAGGCTGGCCGCCTCGCGCGGGTCCATGATTTCTCTGGGATCGGCATGCAGCACGGTGATCGGCAGGTTGGTGGCAAGAAGCCGCCCCTTGCGATCAAGGATCTGGCCGCGTTCCGCCGCCGGCAGCTGGATCATCGCGGCGGTGCGGGCGTTGGCCTCCTGGGTGGCCAGCAACAATACACGACCGGCAATGACCGAAAATACCGCCACAACCAGAACGGCCGACAGCATCAACCGCACCTCGGCAATCCGCCGTGAGCGCGCCGGATCCGGGCGCGATGGCAGAACCAGCGCGCGAAGCCTGTTGCTGATGCTGGCGGAAAGGCTCATTGGCGCGCCACCTCCGCCGGATCTGCGGAAATACGGGTCATCTCACCAGCCGGACCCTCGTCCTCGGCGGGCAGAAGCGTGATCACGCCGACATCGGCGATCCGGTCCTTGAAATCAGGAAGGATGCGCATCGGGATCGCCTCGATGGGAAGAATGCGATCGGTGTCGATCGGCTTCATCTCCAGCATGCGGTCGGACAGCTCCAGAACCCGCTCGGGGCGTGACAGATAGGCCCATTCGGCCTCGAGAACGGCAATTTCGCGTTCGGTGTCGCGAATTTCGCGCTCAAGTTGCAGAAGCGAGGTCTCGCGGGCGTCGATGCCGATCTTCACCTGATAAAGCGTGGTGCCGAGGACGGCTGTCAGAACGGTGCCAAGAAGGATCAGGCGCATCACGACCTCCGTTGCGGTTTTGTGGGGAGGGCGGTGGCCGGTGCTTCGGTGCGGCGCGCCACACGAAGTTTGGCCGAACGCGCGCGCGCATTTGTTTCGGCCTCTGCCTTGGAAGGGGCGACGGGCTTTCGCGAGACCAGCTCGAATGTCGGGGGCGGCCCTTCGGTGACCGGCATATGGCGTGACGGCCGTGCCGCGCCGCCGCTGCGCTCGGTCAGGAAGCGTTTGACGATGCGGTCTTCAAGTGAATGGAAAGACACAACGGCAAGAATACCGCCGGGTTTCAGCATGGCCTCTGCCGCGGCGAGCCCGTCTTCGACTTCACCAAGCTCGCGGTTGATATAGATGCGAAGCGCCTGGAAGCTGCGGGTGGCCGGATCGATCTGGCCAGGGCGGCGTGCCGGCATCACCGCATGGATAATGGCTGCCAGCTCGCCGGTGGTGGTGATCGGGCTGGTTTCGCGGGCGCGCACAATGGCACGGGCAATGCGGCGCGAGGCGCGCTCCTCGCCATATTCCCACAGAATTGCGGCGAGCTCGCGCTCGTCGAGGCTCATCACGATGTCGGCGGCCGTGTCGCCGCTCTTCGACATGCGCATGTCGAGCGGCCCGTCGAAGCGGAAGGAAAAGCCACGCTCCGGCTGGTCGATCTGGGTCGAGCAGACGCCGAGATCAAAGGCGATCCCGTCAAGGCCGAGCTCTGACCCGGCAAGGG
>JAKMFG010000276.1 GCA_022425565.1 Alphaproteobacteria bacterium | reverse complement strand
TCAATGTAACTTTTCTGCCCGGCACAGATCCTGCCGACACCATCGCCGTATGCGCGCGTCTGCATAATGACGGCATGAAGCCGGTTCCGCATCTGGCGGCGCGCTCGCTTCGCAATGCCGACCAGCTGGATGAGCTGCTGACTGCATACACGTCACACTGCGGCGTTGAAGAGGTGCTGTGCATTGGCGGCGGCGTCGACAATCCGGTTGGTGATTTCACCTCCACCATGGAAGTTCTGAAGACAGGCCTGATCCAGAAACACGGCATTCGTCATATCGGTATCGCCGGTCATCCTGAAGGAAGCCCCGACATCAGCGATGACGAGATCGCCGAGGCGCTTGGTGCAAAGAACGAGCTGGCCAAGGCAGAAGGCCTCGATCTCTACATCGAGACCCAGTTCTGCTTTGAGGCCGACATCGTTCTTGACTGGGAGCGCCGCGTTCGCGCTGCTGGCAACGCCCTGCCAATCCGCATCGGCATCCCGGGACCAGCCACCATCAAGACGCTGTTCCGCTTTGCCCAGATTTCCGGTATCGGGCCGTCCATGCGCTTTGTCGCGAAGCAGGCCAAGAATGTCGCCAAGCTGATGACGGTGCAGTCTCCGCACCTTCTGATCGCAGGTCTTGCCGAGGGCATGGCCGCTGACGGTGATTGCCTGATCAGGCATTTCCATTTCTATCCATTTGGGGGATTCGCGCGCACCGCCACCTACGCCGGTGCCATTGCCGAGGGCAAAATCGAGATGCTGCCAAAAGGTGGTTTCAACGTGACCGAGGGCTGAGGCCCGGGTCGCAACAGGAGCAGGATTAATGACCAAAACACTGATTTCGTCTGACAAGCAGGAAGTCACCATCGGCTTTGACGCGCCGTTCTGTGTCATCGGCGAGCGCATCAACCCGACTGGACGCAAGCTGCTTGCTGCCGAGATGGCAGAGGGCAATTACGAGCGTGTGATTTCGGATGCGATCGCCCAGGTCGAGGCGGGCGCCACCATGCTGGATGTGAATGCCGGCATTCCGATGGTTGACGAGCCGGCAATCCTCGCCGAGTCGATCAAGCTGGTTCAGGACACGGTCGATGTGCCACTTGCCATCGACAGCTCTATCGTTGCCGCCCTCGAGGCCGGCCTTTCCGTCTACAAGGGCAAGCCGCTCGTGAATTCGGTTACTGGCGAGGAAGAACGTCTCGAGGTCGTGCTTCCACTGGTCAAGAAGTACAATGCTGCTGTTGTCGCCATCTCGAATGACGAGACCGGTATCTCCGAAGATCCGAACGTGCGCTATGACGTTGCCAAGAAGATCGTCGAGCGGGCCGCTGATTACGGCATCCCGCGCGAGGATGTGGTTGTCGACCCGTTGATCATGCCCGTCGGCGCGATCAATCTTGCTGGCCGTTCGGCGCTGGACCTGATTATTCGTCTGCGCACCGAGCTCAAGGTGAACACGACCTGCGGTGCCTCGAACATCTCCTTCGGCCTGCCGAACCGCCACGGCTTGAATGCGGCTTTCCTGTCGATGGCAGCCGGCGCCGGCATGACCTCGGCCATTATGAACCCGCTTCACGCCGAGGAAATGACGGGTATCATGGGTGCCAATGTAATGAACGGGCAGGACCCGGAATGCCGTCGCTGGATCCAGAAGTTTCGCGAGCCGGCAGCTGCCGGTGAGGGTGGCCGCGAGCGCCGCCAGACGCGTCGTCGTCGCAGCGCCTGACAGAAAGCGAGAACGCCATGGCGGAAAACGGAAACGACATCAAGATCGTCTTTACGCCATCCGGACGGCAGGGTCATGTCCCTGCCGGCACGACCGTTTTGCAGGCAGCACGGACACTTGGCGTCGATATCGATTCCGTCTGTGGTGGCCGTGCGCTGTGTGGCCGCTGCCAGGTTGATGTTGGAACCGGCGAATTCGCCAAGCATGGCATCACCTCTGGGGCGGACAGCCTGTGCGGCGTGACCGCCGTCGAATCCCGCTATGCCGACAAGAAGGGTCTTGCCGAAGGGCGGCGCCTGTCCTGCCAGTCCACCCTGCAGTCAGATGTCGTCATTGATGTTCCGCCGGAAAGCCAGGTTCATAACCAGCTTGTCCGCAAGGC
>JAKMFG010000270.1 GCA_022425565.1 Alphaproteobacteria bacterium | reverse complement strand
GCCCCGCCCAACCCTATGAAATCTAGGTGACTGAAATCACCGCGCCCATGCCGGCGGCGTGATGCTCCATCATATGGCAATGGAACAGCCACATACCGGGATTGTCGGCAACGAAGACAAGATCGGCGCGCTCGCCCGGCGCCATCAGGTAAGTGTCACGAAGCACGCGGCGCGCCATTTCTCCAAATTCCTTTGAATCCACCCAGAAATGATGACCGTGGAGATGCATGCTATGCTGCCACCTCGTGTCGTTCCAGACCCGCAGCATGGCGACCTCGCCAAGGGCCAGATCGGCAAGCTGGTGGTGGTACCCGCCAACAATCCCGTTGAAGGCCCAGAGCTTGGCATGTTCCTGTGCAAGATCGCGCAGCGCCAGCACCTCGCCCTCGAATTCCGCCAATGCCAGATTGCCCATGGCACCGCCCTGCATATGAACATCGATGACCCGTGCGCCGGACAGGTCGGGACGGTCATACCAGGCCGTTACCTCTGGCTGCGCTGCTGCGGGTGACGCCGCGCCGTCTGCCTGCAGCATCGCAGCGCCAATGGGCTCTCCGGTGCTGACCTCCTCTAGACGGAGCTGTCCAGCCGGCATCTCCACCATGACGTCGGCGCGCTGCGCCGGTGCCAGCCTGATTGTCTGTAGATCAAACGGATCGCAGGGCGCGCCATCCAGCGCCACCACCCGCATCGGCGCCTTGTGCTCGAGGCGCAAGGCAAGCACCCGCGCATTCGCAGCATTGATCAGGCGAAGCCGCACCGTCCCGGGCGCCACACTGACGACCGGATCCGTCTTCCCGTTCACGGTCAGCCAGTTGCCGAGACGCCCCTGATGCGACCAGTCCATAAGCGATCCGAAACTGTCTTCATGCAGCTGATAGTCGTCGGTCAGCCGCCAGTCATCTGCCACCAGCGTCACATCACGCGTCGGGTCCGGCAATTCGGTTTCGGCGACGACAAGCGGCCCGTAGAGGCCGCGCGCAAGCTGTTCCCAGCCCTTGCTGTGCGCGTGGTACCAGAATGTGCCGGCATCCTTCAGCGGGAACCGGTAGGTAAAGCTCTCGCCCGGCTCAATCGCGGCCTGGGTCAGGTTGGGCACGCCGTCCATCTCGTTCAGATTGCGGATGCCATGCCAGTGCATGGTCGTCGGCACATCAAGCCGGTTGGTGAATTCCACCTCCAGCGTCTCGCCACGAAGGGCGGTGATTTCCGGCCCGGGCGATGTGCCGTTATACAGCCACAGGTCTGTCGCTGCAGCGCCCTGCTCTCCAAGCCTTGCACTGGCGGGCCCGGCCTCGATCCGGTAGCGGCGCACTGTATCACCGAGTGCCGGCATCGGTGTCACCACCAGCGCGGCCGCGCCGGTTTTCAGAAAGTCACGACGTCGCATCACATGTCTCCCATGGTCATGCCATCTGGCAGCAGAAGGGCTGGCAGCAAAACAGATGTTGTCATCAGGCTGGTGGCCAGAAGGACCATGGCCACGCCAGCAAGCTCACAGTCAATCGAGCGCCTGAGCCGCAAGAGAGCCGCCGCCTCACCGCCCCGCAACGCAGGCACAAGGCGAAACCTGTTCAGAGCAGCCAGACCCAGCAACCCGCTGACGAGCCCGACCTTCACCATCAGCACCTGCCCGTAGGATGTTGTCACCAGCGCGGCAACAGACCCAACGAGAAGGGCAGCATATAAAGTGCCGGCAATCAGCAGGACCGGCACTAACCAGATCGCCCGCCTGCCGAACATCTCGGCAAGATCGGCCAGTACCAGCTGCCCGCCAAACCTTTCCGGGTCGCGGCACATCGCGCGAAGCGGCAGCAGCGCCCCAAGCCAGAACCCAAGCCCGCCAAGATGAACCGCCAGCAGGATGCCTGCCTGAATTCCGCCCGTTGTCACATGACCGGCCAGCAGCATCGACAGGATAGCGAGGCCCGGGCCGGTGATCCTGAGTGGATGGGCAGGGTCTTTCACAACCAGCTCGGCCAGCAATATCAGCAAGAAACCGGCAGCCACCATTATGGACGCGGCCCCGCCCGGCGTTTCCAGCACCAGGCCGATCAGCAGAGGATCACCCATCCCGGCAAGATCGCCCGCCATGTTGCCGGCCATCGCCGGTATCTGCAGCCCGGCGATGCACAGCCCGGCAAATGCCGCCCACATTGTCAGCCAGCCCGTATAGGCACGCAGGGCGGGCCCCAGATGCCGCGCCATGACACCGGTAAAAATCACCCCGCCAATGGCAAGCAGAAGCGCCGGATAGAAGGCAAACCTCAGAAGCGGCGTCAGGATGGTCCATATATCGGACATCGCCGCCTCGTCATTTGGCGCTGACAATGAATGAGAAGCTGCCTTTAACGACATGCCCGTCGGCGCTCAGCGCCCGCCAGCGAACCTCGTATTCATCCGCCGTGATGGCGGGAAGCGCAACCGTATGACGATGTTTTTCGACCATCAGATGTTGCTCCGACAGCGTCACCTCGCCTGACTGCGCGCCGGTCAGGACAAGCCTGACGAGCCGGGCCGTGCCGCGGAACTTCATCTCGATCGCCTGCGGCGCGGCGGCAAGCACATCACCGTCAGCCGGGCTGGACGAGATCAGCGGCGAATGCGCGGCCGCCGGCAATGCCTGCAGCGACATAGCGAGAAGGGCGACGGCCATGCCGGCCATGATGGATCGCAGCGACGCCATCAGTGGCACGCCTTCCCCAACGCCTTCAACCGCCAGTAATTATAGGGAAGTGGCGCGACGAAGCCCGCCACCAGCATGATCGGCACCACCCACCAAGTCAGCATCGCACCACCGGTCAGCAGCACATCCGTGACGTTCATCGCCGCTTCCATACCGATCATCGAGATCAGCGACATGCCCAGCGCCGTCTTCAACGCCAGGCGCAGCGGCATCTGCCGCGACAGAATCACCGTCTCCAGCGCGATAGAGGTCAGCAGCCCGTTCAGAATCGCAAGGCTCATGATCGCCCAGACAGGCCAGGGAATGCCCGTCACCTGAAAGAACAGGATCGTGCCAAGATCGCCGATGGCGCAGCCAAGAAGACACCATGACGTATTGTAGCTTGCCCGCCGCCAGGTATGGCGGCAGCGCCAGCTGATCCCGATTCGATCTGCCAATGTCTGGGAAATTGTCTGTGCCACGTTTGTGCCCCGGCTGTGATTTCCGCTGGAAGAGTGGTACAGATAGGCCTTCCCCCAAGGGGAAGGTAAAGGCCAAAGACGAAAACCAACGATAATTGCCATGGGAGACAGCCATGCAGATCGGTGAAGCGGCGCGGCGCGCCGGGCTGACAGTGAAGACGGTTCGCTATTACGCCAATATCGGCATGGTGACGCCGCGGCAGGATCCAAGCACCGGATACAGGGTCTATGACGAGGATGACGTTGCGAAGCTGCAGTTTGTCGGCAAGGCGCGGCGGTTCGATTTTTCCGTCGAGGAATGCCGCGAGCTGCTGGGACTGTATGAGGACCGCAACAGGCCGAGCCGCGAGGTCAAGGCGCTGACCGTGAAGAAGGTCGGCGAGATCGATGCACGCCTGGCAGAGCTTCAGTCGCTGAAGGACGAGCTGTCCACCCTCGCCGCTTCCTGCGACGGCGACCACCGCTCACACTGCCCGATCCTGAACGCCCTCAGCGGGGGGTGATTTCGGTCGAATCGCCAGAAAGATTAACAGGCCCGAATTCATCACCGCCACAGACGCGGGCTTTGCCGGGATTTTGAGCAGCCGGCAGATGCGCAAAATCTGCTTGCAGACAATTTGAGCCTGCCCCTGCCGGTTCTTTAAAAAGCCGTTGCCCCGGCGATCGGGCGCATTGGTTCTCATAGCTGCAACCATCATGGCTGGAGCACAAAAAACAGTCATCTCATTGATTTAAATATTATTTTTTGCTTTATGACAGTGCGATGACAGGCGCCACAATTCTGAACGGTACGACATTTTCTTACCTTTGTGGCCCTCGAATGTTTCAAAAATGTAGGTAAATGCGATTTATAACAGAACGAAATAACAGTTTTTCACTTTTGTTACAGGATTTGTCTTTGTGTTTTGACTAGGGTAATGCTTCGGGCTTTCGCCCACACTAGACCAATTTTGGAGGACACCCCATGGATCGCAGATCCTTTATTTCAAAGGCAGGCGCCGGCGCGGCTCTTGCCGGCACCACCGCCCTTTCGGCCCCAGCCATCGCTCAGGGCAAGCGTACCCTGACTATGGTCACTTCGGTGCCGCACGGTTTTGCTGTTTTTGACAGCGCCGCTGTCTATTTCGCAAACGCCGTTACCGAGATGACCGACGGCCAGATCACCATCGAGAAAAAAGCTGCCGGCGAACTCGTCGGTGCGTTCGAGGTGTTTGACGCCGTCTCGTCCGGTCAGGCTGACATCTACCATTCCGCCGACTACTATTTCGGCGGTCAGCATCCGGGCCTGTACTACTTCACATCCGTGCCGTTCGGCGCGACCACTGAAGAATTCATGGCTTGGTACTATCATGGTGGCGGACACGATCTCCACGACGAGCTCGGCCAGATCTTCAACCTGAAGTCGTTCAGCTGTGGAAGCACGAACATGCAGCCTGGCGGCTGGTTCAACAAAGAGATCAACTCTGCTGACGATTTCAGCGGCCTGAAGTTCCGTATGCCTGGCATCGGTGGTAAGGCGCTCGAACTGACCGGCGCATCGGTACAGTCGCTTCCAGGCGGCGAGATCTACCAGGCCCTTGCGTCTGGCGCGATCGACGGTGCCGAGTGGATCGGCCCCTACGCCGACGAAAAGCTGGGCTTCCAGGAAATCTGTAAGTTCTACTACACCGGCGGCTTCCATGAGCCAGGTTCGATCCTGACCGCGTCGTTCAACCGCGACATCTATGACAGCCTGACCTCGTCGCAGCAGGCGGTGATGTTCAACGCTGCCGCTGCCGCAACCATGCACGAGTCGGTCGGTGCAACCGCAAACAACGCGGCTGCTCTCGAGCGCATCATCGCACAGGGTGTGAAGCCGATGGAATTCCCGGATGACGTCTGGGATCTGTTTGGCGAGGCATCTGCCAAGGCGATGGATGCATACATGGATGACTCGCTCTATGCGGATATCCGTGCAAGCTACAACGCCAGCGTCACCCAGAGCACCAAGTGGCTCGACATGGCCGACCGTACCTTCGTAAGCCAGCGCGCCCGCGTGCTCGGCCTCTAAGGCTACACCAAGACCAAGGAGTAGAAGCGCGACACAGCGCTTCTACTCTCATTTTTTCGTCCCGTTCGCAGTTCCCAGGATCGCATTATGGATACCGAAAGCAGTAGCGGCCTCCTGTCCGGAATCCTCTGGTTTTTTCAGGGCCTGTTATATTCAGTGGTGAATCTTTTCACTGCCATTTCCAACCCGCAGCTATGGCTGGACTGGTCGGACAAGAAAGCGCTGATGCGCTTTATTTATTATGGCGGGTCCACCGAGCTGTTTTTCGTTTTCCTGCTCTGCTTTATCATCATCATTCTGGCCGGCTTGCTCAGCCAGCGTTTCCTCTGGGGTTTCGTCAGGGTGACCGAGGGAATTTCCAACTCGGTCGGCCGGCTCGTCGCCTGGGCTGGCCTGATCATGGTGATCCAGCAGGTCGTGATCGTCTTTCTACAGCGGATTTTTGCGCGCCCGGATATCGTGATCGGCTTCGGCATCCCGATTGAATATGGTGTCAGCTGGTTCGCCGAGGAGCTGAAACTCTACAACGCGGCAATTATCTGCCTTTGCATTTCCTATACCTTCGTCCAGCAAGGGCATGTGCGTGTCGACCTGTTCTATGCACCTGCCTCTTTCAGGAAGAAGAAAATCATCGACATGTGCGGTGCGGCCTTCTTCATGGTACCGATGGCCGTCCTGATGTGGATGTACAGCTGGTTCTTCATGTGGCGGCACCTGATCACCCCGAAGGTATCGGCGTCCGACAAGATCGAACTGATGCTGCGCAAGGCCCGCGTGGTGAAATGGAATGTCGAAACCATCGGCTTTTCGGCCAACGGCTTTACCGCTTATTTCCTGTTCAAGGTGCTGATGGTGGCGATGGTCGCCTTCATTTTCCTGCAGGCCATTTCCTTCTTCTGCCGGTCTCTTGCCGAATATCGCGAGGGCAAGGACAGCGAAGGCAAGTATCTCGATCTCGACGGCAAGGACAATGCAGTCCCTGCCGATCAGAAGACGACAACGTGAGGCGCTAGCTTATGTTAGGTATCGATGGCGTCTTGCTGGCGCTGATAATCACCTTCATCATCCTGTTCTCGGCAATCCTGTCGGGCTTTCCGGTGGCCTTCGCCATCGGCGGTGCCGGCGTGCTTTCCTTTGCGATTATCGCACTGCTGGACACAGCTGGACTGCTGACGCACACGCTGGTCGACGTGGCATCGCCAGAATATAAGGAGCTGTTGAAATCAGGCATACCACGGCTCGACATATCCAAATTCAGCTACCCTGACCTGCCCCGAATAACCGAGTCTGTCTTCCCCGCTGGTTGGGAAAGGGCCGTCAACAGAACATTGTCATTCGTCGTCAATCGGGTGAATGAGCGGGTAATCGCCGGCCAGTCGATCGAGACACTTCTGGCCATCCTGATGTTCGTCCTGATGGGCATCACGCTGGAAAAGTCCAACATCGCCAACGACCTGCTGACCTCGATGGCGCGTGTGTTCGGCGGCCTGCCGGGCGGCCTTGCCGTTTCTGTGGTGGTGGTTGGCGCGTTTCTTGCCGCATCCACCGGCATCGTTGGCGCGACAGTCGTCACGATGGGCCTGCTGTCATTGCCGACAATGCTTCGAAATGGCTACTCGCCCAAACTGGCGACCGGCGTCATATCGGCATCGGGCACGCTGGGACAGATCATCCCGCCTTCCATTGTGATCATCATCCTCGGCACTCTGGCAGGCGAGATTTACTCGACAGCCCAGGAAGAGCGCGCCCGCTCGGTCGGCTGTAATGATGCCCTCACCTACCTTGGCGAGCCTGCGGTGATTTCGGTCGGAACGCTGTTCCAGGCTGCCCTGCTGCCGGGAATCATGCTGGCGCTCCTCTATGCGCTCTATGCCTTTGGCTATGCCCTGATGCGGCCTGAAAGCGCCCCTGCCGTCCCAATGGGGGCCAGCGCAGATAGCCGCACAAACAAACGTAATATCCTGATCTTTGTTGCCGGCGTTCCAGCAGTTCTGGCGGCTGTCTTCCTGCTGATGCAGCAGACCAAGATCGTCGGCTCGCAGGATGTCACGGTCGACAGCTATTCGGACATCGGCATCACGGCATCACTTCGCACCAATGTCAGCGAGGAATGCAAAGCATCGATGATCGACCTTCACGGTCAGGAAGCCTGGGTCCAGGCGATTGCCGAGGCTGAAGCGATTGCCGCCCAGGGCGGGGTCGAGGCCAGCAAGAAGCTGACCGAAGAGGAAAAGGCAGCCGCCCTTGACGAGAAGATGGCCGCCGCCGCCCCGATCGGGTTCGGCATCGGCGGTTTCGCCCTCGCTGTGGCGATGCTGATCTCCTTTGCCCGCGGCTCCGATATCGGCCTTAGCCAACGCCATATGGCAGTCGGTTTTGCCGGCGCGCTTCTGTCGCTGATCTTCGACGCCATGTTGGTCACACCGCTGACGACGCCAGGCATGACGATCATCTATATGCTGATTCCATGGGCGATGGTCTATTGGGGTATCAAGCCAGCCGTCGTCGCCCTGACACGGATCGAGCTTCTGCGCGTGGTCTTCCCGCCGCTGGTCCTGATTGTGGCCGTACTGGGGTCGATCCTCGGCGGTATCACAAACCCGACCCCGGCCGCCGGCCTCGGCGCGTCAGGAGCGTTGATGCTGGCCGCTTTCCGCAAGCTGAATGACGATCATAAATCGACCAAGCTGATCCTGCAGGCCTCCTATGCCGTGGTGATCTGTATTCTAATGGGGGTCAATTTCGACCTCCGGATGAATGTCGAGGGTGTCGATGCGGAACGCTGGATCGCCTTCCTGCTTGCTTATGGCGCCTATCTCTACGCACTCTTCGGCCTGCTGTATGCCTGCTACATCCTGTTCCGCGGCGATGTACTGGCACCGGTGGTGCGCGAAACATCGAAGGTCACGTCGATGGTCTTCACCATCCTGATCGGATCGCAGGTGCTGAACCTTGTTGTGATCTCGTATGGCGGCGAGCACTACATCCAGCAATATCTCCGCAGCTTCGACAATGAGGTCACGATCTTCCTGATCGTGATGGTGCTGCTGTTCCTGCTCGGCTTTGTTCTCGATTTCCTCGAGATCATCTACATCGTCGTGCCGATTGTCGGTCCCGTCATCTATGGCGGCACATTCGATCCAGCATGGGTGACGATCATGATCGCGATCAACCTGCAGACGTCGTTCCTGACGCCGCCCTTTGGGTTTGCCCTGTTCTATCTAAGGGGCGTGGCACCGAAATCGGTGCTGACGACCGATATCTATCGCGGCGTGATCCCGTTCGTGATCATCCAGATCGTCGGGCTGCTGATCCTCTGGTTCTTCCCGGAGATCGTCACCATCGTACCGAAGTTGCTGGACGGCTAGCGCCGCACGACACCAGCCTGAAAACACGACCCGAACAAAAAACGGCCGCCCGAGAGGCGGCCGTTTCTGTTTTCACGCTCTACCAGTGGTCAGGCTGGCACGTTCTGTCCACGGATTTTTTCCAGGGCTGTTTCAAGGTTGGTTACCGTGCGGTCGATATCCATCAGCTTGTCGAGGCCGAACAGCCCAATGCGGAAGCTGGCGTAATCCTCTCGCTCACCGCATTCCAGCGGCACACCGGCAGCAATCTGCAGCCCCTGCTCGGCAAAGGCCTTGCCCGACTTCATCTCGGCACTCGGCGCAAAGCAGACAACGACGCTAGGCGCCTTGAAGCCATCAGCGGCCACAGACTTGTAGCTGTAGCGGTCCATCAGGCCGCGCACCTCTTCGCCCAGCCTGATCTGCGCCTGCTTCAGCGCCTCCAGCCCGAACCCTTCGGCCTCGATCAGCGCGTCACGGAAATGGCGTAAAGCATCAGTCGGCATGGTGGCGTGATAGGCGTGTGCCCCGCCCTCATAGGTTTCCATGATCTGTGTCCATTTCTTCAGATCATTCGCAAAGCTGGAACTGGTGGTCTCGTCGAGACGCGCACGGCCATGTGGCGACATCATCACCAGCGCGGCACAGGGAGATGCACTCCACCCCTTCTGCGGCGCTGTCAGCAGTACATCGACACCCGTTTCTTCAAGATTGACGAAGACCGTGCCGCTGGCGACACAGTCCAGAACGAATATCCCGCCATATTCATGAACGCAGTCGGTCACGGCACGGATAAAATCATCCGGCATCATTATTCCAGCCGACGTCTCGACATGGGGACCGAAGACAACATCCGGTTTCTCGGAACGGATGCGCTCCAGAATATCCTCCAGTGGATATGGCGCGAACGGCGCGTCGGCGCTGTCGTCAGACTGGCTTGCGGCAAGAACCGTGGTGTGGCTTGCCAGATTGCCGGCATCCATGATCTGGCTCCAGCGATAGCTGAACCAGCCATTGCGGATGACCAACACGCGTGCATCATTGGCAAACTGGCGGGCAATCGCCTCCATGCCATATGTTCCGCCACCAGGAACAACAGCCACAGACGCTGCACCATAGGCATTGCGCATGATCCTTGAAATATCACGCATGACCCCGCCAAAGGCGTCCGACATGGAGTTCAGCGAGCGGTCCGAAAACACCACCGAATATTCAAGCAGGCCATCTGGATCGATATCATCGCGAAGTGCTGGCATAGGAATACCCTTTCCTTGGATCGGTTATGCAAGAGAGATGGTGGCCGCTGTCCACAGCGTCAACCAGTGGGCAAACTGACACAGCCCAAGGCGCCTCATATCAGCAAACTTACATATTTGACGGGCATTGCCCGGTCCATTAGGGATAATCCCCTGAATGGGGGGAACGCCAGATGTACGCAGAAGACGTCTTTGTCTGGGCAATCGGAATCGGTGGCGCACTGGGACTGGCAACAGCCGTGGTTACAGCCGTGCTGATGTGGCGCCATGGCGGCAACAGCATCGGCGAGATCACCAAATACACCGCAAGTGCCTTTCTGACGCCGGCCTGCATCGTCCTGGCAATTGGCGGCTGGCTTCACGGCAAGCTGCCACCAGGACAATTCTCGATCGCGGGCGTTGCCGACCAGTCAATCACATCGGCTGCAGCCTTTGAGTCCGGTGAGCAGTGCCTCGCCGGGCCGGTAGACGACAGGCATCATCCCGGCATCCGCGCCCGCTTCGATCGTTATGCCCGCAAATACAGTTCACGCAACCGGTTGAAGATCGAGTCGGAAACGATGGGCCAGTTGGTCAAGGACGGCAACATGGCCGGCCTTCATGTCTATTCGATCCTCTATAACTACCGGGAAACAAGCTCGCAGGAGCAGCGCGGCGTAAAGGTGAAACGCAAGGATTACTGGGTCCGGTCGACAGACTGCTTTGCCGATCCGAAATCGACAAGCCGCAGCCTCAAGGCGCTTTTCGGCGGGTGACATCGCCCGCAGCAGTGCCATCCTGCAGCTAGTGACGACGCTGCCGGTGTTCACGAAATCCGATATAGACGCCGCATGACAGGATGATGCCGGCGCCAGTCAGTGATATCGCATCAGGCACCACACCAAGCACGATCAAGTCCAGCAGCACGACGAACACCAGCGTCGCATAAATAAAGGGAGCGATCAGGCTCGCCTCGCCGGCCCGCATGGCATAGAGGAACAATGTCTGGCCTGCCACCATGATACCACCAACCGCTGCCAGCCCCATCCATTGCACCGTGGTCGGCACAGTGAACACCCAGAACAGCGGCACGCTGGCGACCAGAACCGCAATCGAATTGTTCAGGACCAGAATCTGAAATACATCCTCACGCGACGACAGAATCTTGATGATGACAATCTCCATGCCAAAGATCATCGCCGCCAGAATGCAGGCCAGCGCCACCGGGTGAATGCCGCCCTCCGGACGCACCAGAAGAAGTGTGCCGACAAATGCCAGCGCCGCCGCGCTCCAGCGGTGCCGGCCAACACGTTCCTTCAGCAGGAGCGTGGCAAAGATCATCGCAAAAATCGGATTGAGAAAGGTCAGCGCCACGGCGTCCGAGGCCGGGATATAGATCACTCCGGCAAACATGATGCCGACGCCGATCCAGCCAAGTGTCGAGCGCAGCGCGTGAATATGCAGATTGGCACGGATGTTGGTCAGCCGCCGACGCATCAGAAAAAACAGGATCAGCGCCGTCACCAGCCCGAAGGCGAACCGGCTATGGGTGATCTGCAGCGGATGGACAGGCTCGCCGAAATATCCGCTTCCCAGCAGTTTGGATGTGAAGGTACTGCCGGCAAAGAACAGCGATGCGGCAATGGCAAGCAGGAGTGCGCGGATGTTCACGTCGTACACCAGCGGGCCGAGGCAGGCCGGCTTCCCGACCTATGCCGGGAGACCCGTGTTCGTCTGTCGGTCGGCGGCAGGCGCGTCACTCGTCGGTTGCCGCCTCTTGCCCGGCCCCTTGCCCGGCCCCTTGCTTAAACCGGTCAACCTTGCGTTTCACTTCGAGCATACGCTCAAGAATGTCATCCTGGTCCGACGCCACCGTATCCAGCGCCGCGAAATGGCGCTCCAGCTGGCCGACCACCTTGTCCAGCTCGTTGGCCAGTTCCATGCTCTGCTGGTTGGAATCGATAAGCCTGTGCTGGGTCTTGCGAAGAAAGGCACCAAGCACGGGATCAGCATTGAGCATGTTGCTGATATAGGTTTTCGGCACCTTGCGAGCGGTCAGACCGGAAGATCCGGCAACCGCATTCACCGAACGGCACTCGTCTAGGATCAGTGAAGTCTCACCAAACAGCTCGTCGGGCCCAAGCCTGTTTAGCAGGAGGTTGTCGGCTGAGAAAATCCTGACGGCACCCTCGATCACCAGATAGGCCTCCTTGGAGATATCGCCGGCCGAATAAACGATTTCGTCGGGACTCCAGATACAAACGTCGCCTTTCTCAATCATCTTCAACCCCGTTCATTCAAAAGGCATTAAAAAGGCCCAGCAAACTCTGTTCCCGAAACATAGCCAAATGAACAGGATGGTCTGATACGATCCATATAGTTGCGGCACCATGCAAACTGTGTGACATACTTGCCGAAACTTGCCGGAGAGGCAATCTCCAAATGAAATCCGCACTGCAGCTGCAAGAAAGGCGGATCAGCCTGCCCACAGCCCGACAGGACCAAGC
>JAKMFG010000267.1 GCA_022425565.1 Alphaproteobacteria bacterium | reverse complement strand
CGCCGCCTTTCAGGTTTGGCGTGGTGCTGCCGCCAAGCAGCGTGATGTCATGGCCGGCGCGTGCGGCTCCTAGCGCGGCGGCGATCCCGGCGATCCCTCCACCGCTGACTGCTAGTCCGGCCATGATTGGCTGCTCCGTTTCCTGAACGAGGTTGCATGGCACCTGGCCATGCAGACAAAAAAAGGGTGCCGCACGCAGGCGCGGCACCCCCGATATTACATCATTTCGTCGAGAGTCTTACGGAACTTGTCGACAATTTCATCCACATGCTTGCGCTCGGCGATGAAGGCCGGGGCGATGATGGCATTGTCGCCGGTCCATTTCACATGCAGGCCGTTCCAGAACATGGCTTTCTGCATCTCGCCGCCACGATGGCCCGGAACACCGTCCGAAGACACCTCGACACCGGCCATCATGCCGATGCCGCGGATGTCGGTCACCAGCGGGTGATCCTTCAGCGTGTAGATGGCGTCGAGGAAGTACTCCTCGAGGTTTGCCGCGTTCTCGAACAGGCCGTCGGCCTCATACAGCTTCTGTGTGGCGATGCCGGCGGCACAGGCTGCCGGGTGCGCCGAATAGGTGTAGCCGTGGAAGAACTCGATGGCACCTTCCGGCGAGGCGTTGGTCACCGTGTCGTAAATCTCGTCGGTCACGGCGACGGCCCCCATCGGGATTGCGCCATTGGTGATTGCCTTGGCCAGGGTGATGATGTCCGGCTTCACATTGAATTTCTGCGTCGCGAACGGTGTACCCATGCGGCCGAAACCGGTGATCACCTCGTCAAAGACCAGCAGCATGCCGTGCTTGTCACAGATCTCGCGAACTTTCTCCAGATAGCCGACTGGCGGAACAAGCGTGCCGGTGGAGCCGGCGACAGGCTCGATGAAGACAGCGGCGAGGGTGGAGCCGCCAAGGTTCTCAGCGATGCGCTCGAGGTCCATGGCCATCTCGGCACCGGTCAGCGGCTGGCCCTTCGAGAAGCGCTGCTCCTCGGTCCAGGTGTGGCGGATCATCGAGATGTTTGGAAGTGTCAGGCCGAAGGTCTCGCGGTTGCGGACCATGCCGGCAAGCGAGACGCCGCCCATGTTGACGCCGTGATAGGCACGCTCGCGGCTGATCAGCCGGTTACGCTGCGCCTGGCCGCGGGCCCGCTGGTAGGCGAGGATGATCTTGATCGCCGTGTCCACCGACTCCGATCCGGAGTTGGTGAAGAACATATGGTTGAACTCGTCCGGCAGCATCCGGCAGACGCGCTCGGCAAGTTCAAACGAACCCGGATGGCCAAGCTGGAAGTGCGGCGTGTAATCATTGTTCAGCATCTGGTTATAGACCGCTTCGGCGATCTCGCGGCGGCCATGGCCAGCCGGTGTGCAGAACAGGGCAGAAGATCCGTCGATGATCTGACCACCCTTGTAGTCCCACATATACATGCCCTCGGACTTGACGACCATGCGGGGGTTCTTCTTGAAGTCACGGTTTGCGGAAAAAGGCATCCAGTGGGCTTCAAGCGAGTTCACATCATAAGACATCGCGGTCTCCTTCGGTTGCGCGGCAGCCGGTCTCTGGCACCCGGCCGTCTTGTTTGTCGAGGTTAAGCCTTACCATCATAGCCCGTCAGACCATGTGACGGTGTGCGACCGATGGTGGCACCAATCCGCCAACGCTAGACATGGCAAGGCGCAGGCTATAGAACCAGATATGGCTTACGCTGGTGCCAGATTGACGTGACTGGTGACAGGCAAAAGCCGGTTTTCCGGAACGGGTCATATGCTGGATCATCTGATCATCAATCTCGATCCCGAAGGCGACGCCAGCCTTCAGGCACAGCTTCGCCAATCTGTGGTCGAGGCGATCCTCTCGCGCGCCATCCTTCCTGGCGACAAGCTTCCCTCCAGCCGTGCGCTGGCCGATCAGCTGGGAATCTCTCGCAACACTGTGGTTCTTGCCTATCAGGCGCTGATCGATACCGGCTTCATCGAGGCGCGTGAAAGGTCGAGCCATGTGGTCAGCAGCGAGGCCCCCGTCGGCAATCTCGAACCACAGATGGCTGACGAGACACAGGCCATATCAGGGGGCAAGGTAAATTGGGATGACAAGCTGGTCAGTTCCTGCAGCGACATCCGGACGGTCGCAAAACCGCTGAACTGGCGGGAATATCCCTATCCATTCGTCTATGGGCAGGTTGATGACGAGCTGTTCTCTCTGACCGCCTGGCGGGACTGCGCGCGCCAGGCGCTCGGCATGCGGAATTTTGGTCGAATGGTTGGTGATTTTGGCCTCAGCGATGATCCGATGCTGGTCAATTATATCTGCTCGCGCAGCTTGCCGCGGCGCGGCATCACCGCCCGGCCGGAACAGATTCTCGTCACCCTTGGCGCACAGAACGCGCTTTATCTGGTGGCTCAGCTACTGGTGTCGCCGGAACGGCGGGTGGTGATCGAGGACCCGGCCTATCCCGACCTTCGTGACATCCTGGAACAGCGTACATCAAGCATCACGGGTCTTCCCGTAGATAGCGGCGGCCTGGTTCTCGACGAGGCGGCGCTTGCCGAAAGCGATGCCGTCTTCATCACACCAAGCCACCAATGCCCGACGACCCATACAATGCCGGCATCGCGGCGGCGCGAATTACTGGACCTCGCCGGCCGCCATGATTTCATCATTGTCGAGGATGACTACGAGTTCGAGATGAATTTCCTCGAATCGGCGACCCCGGCTCTGAAGTCGCAGGACCGTGACGGCCGTGTCGTCTATGTTGGCAGCCTTTCGAAATCGGTATTTCCCGGTCTCAGGCTCGGCTATCTGGTGGCACCCGAACCGCTGATCAACGAGGCGCGCGCGCTACGCCACCTGATCCTGCGGCACCCGCCGGGCCACGCGCAGCGCACCCTTGCCTATTTCATGGCGCTTGGTCATTACGACGCGCAGATCAGGCGACTGCGGCGGCATCTTGCCGGGCGCCGCGGTGCCCTGCAGCAGGCGCTGGATCGGCATCGGCTGTTCACGCAGACGGCATCGCATTTTGGTGGCACCAGCTTCTGGGTGCGCGGGCCGGACTGGCTGGATTCGCGTCGCCTTGCAGACAGGGCCGCCGAAAAGGGTGTGCTAATTGAACCAGGTGACGTGTTTTTCCGTCGCGGTGACGCACCACTGAACCATTTCCGGCTGGCCTATTCATCCATTCCGGAAGTGCGGATTGCCGAAGGTGTGGACCGGCTTGCGGCCGCGGTTGAAGAACTCCGCCGGGAAGCCGGGGGCTAAACAACATGCAGGAATTGACAGCGACACGCCAAGGCAGCATTTTGGCGCTGCTCTGGCGGACAGACCGGATTGCGGGTTTGGGGGAAGACGTTCATGAAGATTGACGACCGGACGGGGGCGAGCCAGTTCCTGACCGAACCTGACTCGACCTGTCCTGCCGATTTTCTGGCGCTAGCTGGCGGTGGCGATCCACTTCCCGTCGGTTTTGTCAGGGCGATCGGTTCCCCCATTCTGGAAACCGCGCGCGACGCGGTGGTGGCCGGGCTTGCCCGTCCGATCCTGTTTGGTGAAGCCGACCAGATTCGTGCCGATGCCGCGGCACTGGGATGGGATCTGACTGGCGCAGAAATCGTTGATACCAACGGTGAAGCGAACGCCATCGAGGCTGCTGTCGCCGGTGTTCAGGATGGCAGCGTCCGCGGCTTGATCAAGGGCCAGCTCCATACCGACGTCTTTATGGGCGCGATTGTGCGCCGCACCTCGGGCATCCGCACCGACAAGCGTCTTGTCCATGTTTTTGCCATGCTGCCACCGGGTGGCGGCCAGCCGCTGCTGATCAGTGACGCTGCTGTCAATATCACACCAGATGTGAAAACCCGTACCGAGGCAGCGCTGGCCATGGCGCGGCTGCTGCGCCGGATGGGTGCTGAAACGCCCCGTATCGCCGTGCTTTCGGCAACGGAATCCAAACTGGAGGCCATGCCGTCGAGCATCGAGGCCGAAGAGATCGCCGCCGCGGCAAGCGCTGCGGACCCACAGGCTGCTTTTGTCGGCCCACTGTCACTCGACCTCGCCTTGTCGCCGGAATCGGCCCGCATCAAGGGTGTTGATCCGGACAGTCCGCAAGGCGCTGTGGCAGGACGTGCCGAAGGCCTTGTCGTGCCTGACATTGTCTCCGGCAATGTGCTATTCAAATCCCTAGCCTATTGCGCCGGTGGGCTTGCCGCCGGTGTTGTCATTGGCGGCACCGTGCCGATCATGCTGACAAGTCGATCCGATCCGCCGGCCGCGCGCCTGGCATCCCTAGCTTTGGCCGCCATCGCCGGTCAGGAGGACAGTGAATGAGCGTCGAACCAAACGTCGATACCGCCCCTGCCGTCAGTGACGAGGTCCGGCAGACCACATGCTACATGTGCGCCTGCCGTTGCGGCATCAATGTGCATATGCGCGATGGCAAGATTCGTTACATCGAGGGCAACCGCGACCATCCGGTGAATAAGGGCGTTCTCTGCGCCAAGGGTTCGGCCGGCATCATGCAGCATTACTCGCCGGCACGGCTGCAATCGCCGATGAAGCGGGTCGGCCCGCGCGGCTCTGGTCAGTTCGAGCCGATCAGCTGGGAAGAGGCGCTGCAGACCGCCGTCGACTGGCTGGCACCAATCCGCAAGGACGATCCGAAGAAGCTCGCCTTTTTCACCGGCCGCGCCCAGTCACAGGCGCTGCCCGGCTGGTGGGCGCAGCAGTTCGGCACCCCGAATTTCGCCGCGCATGGCGGTTTCTGTTCGGTCAACATGGCGGCCGGCGGCATATACACGCTTGGCGGCGCCTTCTGGGAGTTTGGTTCGCCCGACTGGGACCTGACCGAGCTGTTCGTTCTGTTCGGTGTTGCCGAGGATCATGACTCGAACCCGATCAAGATGGGCCTGGGCAAGCTGAAGACACGTGGCGGCCGGGTGATCTCGGTGAACCCGGTGCAGACTGGCTATGCCGCTATTTCCGACGACTGGTATGGCGTGACCCCGGGCACGGACGGGCTGCTCATCCTGTCGCTGGTGCGCGAGCTGATGCAGGCCGGCAAGATCGATATCGACTATCTGGTGCGCTACACCAACGCCCCCTGGCTTGTGATCCGCAATCCGGGCGCGGCCAATGACGGGCTGTTCCTTCGCGATGATGACGGCACGCCTCAGGTGATCGACCGTGCCACCGGCAAGCCGGCCCCGCACAGCGATGCGTCGGTGAAGCCGGCACTGCAGGGCGAGGTCAAGGTGAAGGGCGGCGGCGTGGCCGTTCCGGCCTTCATGCTGATGGCCGACTCATATCTTATTGATGATTACGCACCGGAAACGGTGGCTTCCAAGGTCGGCATCAGTGCCGCGCGCATCCGCCAGCTTGCCGCCGACCTTGCCGAGGCAGCTTTCGCCAGCGAGGTGGTCATCGACCAGCCATGGACCGACTGGAAGGGCGAAAAACATGACAAGATGATCGGCCGCCCGGTCTCGATGCATGCGATGCGCGGGATTTCCGCGCATTCCAACGGCTTCCAGACCTGCCGTGCGCTGCATATGCTGCAGCTGCTGCTGGGATCGGTCGAGGCGCCGGGCGGTTTCCGCTTCAAGCCGCCCTATCCAAAGCCGCCGCATGCCCATCCAAAGCCTGCAGGACGCCCCGACCAGGTGGCACCCGAGACCCCGCTTGGCGGCGCACCGCTCGGCTATGTGCTTGGGCCGGAGGACCTGATTATCGATGCTGACGGGTCGCCGCAGCGGATCGACAAGGCCTATAGCTGGGATGCCCCGATGTCGGCCCACGGGATGATGCATATGGTCATCTCGAACGCCGTCGCCGGTGATCCCTATCCGGTTGATGTGCTGTTCATGTACATGGCGAACATGGCGTGGAATTCCTCGATGAACACGCGCGGTGTCATGGAGATGCTGACCGAAACCGATCCGGAGACCGGCGAGTACAAGATACCGAAGCTGATCTATTCCGACGCCTATTCTTCGGAAATGGTCGCCTATGCCGATCTGGTGCTTCCCGACACAACCTATCTCGAACGGCATGACGCGATCTCGCTTCTAGACCGGCCGATCTGCGAGGCCGATGCGGTGGCGGATGCCATCCGCTGGCCTGTGGTCGAGCCGGACCGCGATGTGCGTGGCTTCCAGTCGGTGCTGCTTGATCTGGGTGCGCGGCTGGGACTTCCCGGCATGGTGAATGACGACGGTAGCGCCAAGTTCAAGGACTATGGCGATTATATCGTAAACCACCAGCGCAAGCCCGGGATCGGGCCGCTTGCCGGATTCCGCGGCGAGGGTGGCGGCGCGGAAGGCCGCGGCGAGCCGAACCCCGGCCAGCTCGATGCCTATATCGAGAACGGTTCCTTCTGGCATGCGGAAATCCCGGCTGAGGCCCGCTATTTCAAGCAGGCTAACGCCGCCTATCAGGATTTCGCCGTCGAGATGGGGTTCTATGATGCACCGCAGCCCTATGCTTTCCAGATCTATTCCGAGGTGCTGCAGAAATTCCGCCTCGCCGCCGAGGGTCATGGCGATATCCAGCCGCCGGACCATCATCGCGAGCGGATCGCCCGCTGCTTTACCCCGCTGCCAAGCTGGTATGCGCCGTTCGAGGGTGATTCAGTCAACGAGGAAGCCTTCCCGCTTCATGCACTGACGCAGCGCCCGATGGCGATGTACCATTCATGGGGCTCGCAGAATGCATGGCTGCGACAGATTCATGGCCACAATCCGATGTTTGTCTCCGAGGCGCTTGCCAAGGAGCATGATCTGTCGGAGGGCGACTGGATCTGGGTCACATCGCACCATGGCCGCATCCGCGTGCCGGTGTCGGTGATGGCCGGCGTAAATGACCGCACCATCTGGACCTGGAACGCCATCGGCAAGCGCAAGGGGGCCTGGCAGCTCGACCCCGACGCGCCGGAAGCGAAGAAGGGCTTCCTGCTGAATCATCTGATCCATGAATTGCTGCCGCCAAAGGATGACGGCATGCGCTGGGCGAATTCCGACCCGGTGACCGGTCAGGCTGCCTGGTTTGATCTTCGCGTGAAGATCGAGAAGGCCGGCGCGGACGAGCCTGCCGAATCAGCACCCCAGTTCGATCCGCTGCCACGAATGAATGGCAAGGGTGCCGCCCCGAAGGTGGTGCGCTATGGCATCGAGTGGACAAAACAGGGCAAGGGAGACGCATCATGACGATGTTGCCTGAACCATCGGCCATCAAGCTCGGCCTCGTCATCGACCTCGACATCTGCGTCGGCTGTCAGGCCTGCGTGGTCAATTGCAAGGAATGGAATACCGCCGGATATGGCGCGCCGCTTGCTGATGAGGACGCCTATGGCGCGGCCCCGACTGGAGCGTGGCTGAACCGGGTCCACGCCTATGAAGTGTCCGAGGGTGCTGGCGAGGCGCAGATTTCGCGCACCGTCCATTTCCCGAAATCCTGCCTGCATTGCGAAGAGGCACCTTGCGTGACCGTCTGTCCGACAGGCGCGTCATTCAAGCGGGCCGAAGACGGCATCGTGCTGGTCAACGAGGATTGGTGCATCGGCTGTGGGCTGTGCGCCTGGTCGTGCCCCTACGGCGCGCGCGAACTCGACCCGGCCGAGGGCGTAATGAAGAAATGCACGCTCTGCGTCGACCGGATCTATAACGACAATCTGCCGGAAGAGGACAGACAACCCGCCTGCGTGCGTACCTGTCCGACCAACGCCCGCCATTTCGGCGATCTGGGCGATCCGAATTCCGAGGTCAGCCTGATGGTGGCGGCACGTGGCGGCGTCGACCTGATGCCGGAACAGGATACCAGGCCGGTGAACAAGTATCTGCCACCGCGGCCACGCCGCGCGGCCGACGAGGCTCCGATGTCGCTTGTTGCCATGGCCGAGGCGGAAACGCCGAAGGGCTTCTGGAAGTGGGTTGATACCGCGCTTGAGCGGATGGGCTGATCACAGCAGGAAATACGCGAAGAAACGCATTAAGATTACGGGGATATTGTCATGCGGCCAGCCTGGTCCATCATCTTCTTCACCACCATGTCGGGCCTCGGCCTCGGCCTTGCCGGCTGGATTGTCATCGGGCTGCTGCCGCTGATGACGCAGCAGGCTGTTATCGGTGTCGGCGTGGTTACGCTGGCGCTGATCGGGGCGGGACTGATCAGCTCGACCTTCCATCTCGGTCATCCAGAGCGTGCCTGGCGCGCGCTCAGCCAGTGGCGGTCGAGCTGGCTGTCGCGCGAAGGCGTGCTGGCGGTGATCGTCATGGCCGGCCTTGCCGGCTGGTTTGCAGCCGGATACAGCGGCACCGCCGTGCCGATCTGGGCCAACCTGCTGCTGCTCGTGCTGATCTACCTGACGGTCTATGCGACCTCGATGATCTATGCCTCGCTGAAGACGGTGGCACGCTGGTACCACCCGCTGACACCGATCTGCTATCTGATGTTCGCCGCTGCCGGCGGGTTGCTGGTGACGCTGGCGATGCTGGCGCTTCTGGGCCTGCCCATCACCGCAGCGCTGGCACAGGCCGGGATCGTGCTGATGCTCTCGGCCTGGGGCGTGAAGTTTGCCTGGTGGCGCCTTGCCGGAATGGCAAAGCATGCAGGCAGCGTTGAATCAGCGACCGGCCTCGGCCATCTGGGCACGGTCAGACCGCTGATGCCGCCGCATACCGAAGAGAACTATCTGCAACATGAGATGGGATTTGTCGTGGCGCGCAAGCATGCCGACAAGCTGCGGATCTTCGCAATTGCCCTCGGCGGTGTGCTGCCGATCATCGTGTTGTTTGTGGCGCCTGCCTCGGCCGCGGCGCTCGGCTTTGCGGTGCTTTCGCATGTTGCCGGGATGTTCGTCGAACGCTGGCTGTTCTTTGCCGAGGCCAAGCATGTCGTCACCCTCTATTACGAGGGCGCGGCCTGAACACCGGTCACCCGACCATAGTGGAAAGATGACAGGGCCGGTCTGCTGATGCAGGCCGGCCTTTCTGATGCGCGGCCGTCGCTGTTGGTGTCACTCCGCTGAGGATTGCTGGCAAGGCCATTACAGCCCGCCCTGACCATCGGGGAGGTGGTCTGTGGAAGGGGTATGCAGAAGCTGTCTGACGCAACAGAGGCGTACCGCTGCTGGCGCCTATCGTATCGGATTTACAGCGATAGCAGGCAGGTAAGCGCTGGTGCGGGCCTGCATGGGGCCTGCATGGGGCCTGCGGTGTGTGGCCGCCGGCGGGCTGAAGCCTGCACTGTCCGGTCAGGGTCACGCGGATGGCCGCCCATAAGAAAACCGGCCTGCGGGCGCAGGCCGGTTTCGTGTTTCCTTGATGTCGCTGTGATCAGCCGATCAGCAGTGGGGCAATCACCAGGCTGACGATGGCCATCACATTGATCAGGATGTTCATCGCCGGGCCTGAGGTGTCCTTCAGCGGGTCGCCGACGGTGTCGCCGACAACAGCCGCCTTGTGGACGTCCGAGCCCTTGCCGCCAAGGTTGCCCTTTTCGACATACTTCTTGGCATTGTCCCAGGCACCACCGGCATTCGCCATCATCAGTGCCATCATCACGCAGCAGATCAGCGCACCGCCGAGCATGCCGCCAAGCGCCTTCGGCCCGAGGCCGAAACCGATAACGACAGGCGCCAGCACGGCAAGCGAACCCGGAAGGATCATCCGGCGCAGCGCAGCGCGGGTCGCAATATCGACGCAGCGTGCGGTGTCCGGCTTGGCCTTGCCTTCGAGAAGGCCCGGGATCTCTTTGAACTGGCGACGAACCTCGACGATCATCTCGAACGCTGCGTCACCGACAGCGGTCATGGTCATCGCGCTGACGAGGAACGGGAAGACGCCGCCGATGAACATGCCGACGAGAACCATCGGGTCGTTGATCGCGAGAACGAAGTCCGGGTCACCATTGCTGACCTTGGCGATATAGGCGCTGATCAGGGCCAGTGCGGCGAGTGCCGCGGCGCTGATGGCAAAGCCCTTGCCGATGGCCGCTGTGGAATTGCCGACCTCGTCGAGCGAGTCGGTAATCTCGCGGGTCTCGGGACCCATCTCAGCCATTTCAGCGATGCCGCCGGCATTGTCGGCAACCGGCCCGTAGGCGTCGATTGCCATGGTGATGCCGACCGTGGCCAGCATGCCGACAGCCGCCATGCCGACGCCGTAAAGGCCTGCGAACATGTTGGCGAAGAAGATGATCGCGGCGATGGTCAGGACCGGAATTGCAACCGATTGCATGCCAACGGCAAGGCCGCTGATCATGATGGTTGCCGGGCCGGTCTCTCCGTCCTTGGCGATCTTACGGACAGGTGCGCCACCGGTGTAATACTCGGTGACGAGTCCGACGACGATGCCGCCGATCGCGCCGACGAGAACCGCACCCCAGACACCGGCGGAAGCGCCCATGCTGGTGATCACGAAATAGGCTGCCACGATGAAGATCACAGCGGAACCGATGGTGCCGAAGCGAAGTGCCACATCAGGGCTCTTGTCGGCAAACATGC
Organism: Alphaproteobacteria bacterium; assembly: GCA_022425565.1. GTDB lineage: Bacteria > Pseudomonadota > Alphaproteobacteria > Puniceispirillales > Puniceispirillaceae > UBA8309. The sequence continues at coordinate 7,449 of JAKMFG010000267.1, read as the reverse complement.
GGACCGACAGAATTCCGAGAAGCGAGCAGACCAGGCCGGTGGATGCAAGAGCCAGCGGCATGAACTGAAGCACGGCGCGGTCGCCGCCAAGCGTTTCGACGGAGGCCATCGACATTGACGCGGCAAGGGCCATCGAGGCGATCATCGAACCACAATAGGATTCGAAGATGTCCGATCCCATGCCGGCAACGTCGCCGACATTGTCACCAACATTGTCGGCGATCACGGCCGGGTTGCGCGGGTCATCCTCGGGGATGCCGGCCTCTACCTTGCCGACCAGGTCGGCGCCGACATCAGCCGACTTGGTGAAGATACCGCCACCGACACGGCTGAACAGAGCAACCGAGGAGCCGCCCATGGCGAAGCCTTCAATGGCCTCGATGCCGTGCGCGGTGCCACCCATGAAGTGGTACAGGATGCCGATGCCGAACAGGCCCATCGACGCAACGGTCAGGCCCATGATCGAGCCGCCGAAGAAAGCGACGTTCAGCGCTTCGGCCGCGCCCTTGCTGTTGGCAGCAACGGCGGTACGAACATTCGCCTTGGTGGCGGTGTACATGCCGATATAGCCGGCAGTGCCCGAGCAGAGCGCACCAAGTGTAAAGGCAAGTGCCGTATCGGAGCCGAGGCTCGCATACAGGGCGACAATACAGATGACGCAGAATATCGCGAGACGCTTGTACTCGCTGGCCATGAAGACCATGGCACCGAGATGAATCTCGTCGGCAATCTCTTTGACCCGGCCTTCGCCGGCAGGGGTCTGCAGAATTCGCGCATAGACAAGGAAGGCCGCGATCAGGCCTGCGATGCCGAGGCTGATCGGAAGGACGGCTGTGGTAAGCATGAAGACTTCCTTTTAAACAGAGGTTGATTATGAGCCGCTGCGCCGCCGGATACTCCCCCCGAACAACACATAAGTCAGGCTACGTAAAACGCGCCGGTTATAGACGCTAACCCATGCACTGTAAAGCTAAGGGTTTGCTGGATGTATGCCTGAGATTGCAGGTGCTTTCGGCGACTCACCCGAAACCAGAAATCCGTCGCCTTCTTCTGGACGGCTTCATATAATGCCGCCAGTTCGCCGGGGGAGGGCAGACAGGCATGAATCGTGATCCGCGGTTGCTCTATGGCGCCGATATCCGCAAGCGTATTCTGGACGAGGTGGCGGCGGATATCGCGCGGCTCGCAATGTGTCGCAAGGTTGGGCGCCTTGTCTCTGTCGGGATCGGCGAGGTAGAGGAAATCGCCGTCTATATTCGCGGACAGGCGCGTGCCGCCGCCGCTGTTGGTCTGCCGTTTGACGAGCAGCACTGGCCCGCCGACCTGACACAGGATGAATGCAAGGCACGTCTCGTCGCGATGAATGATGATCCGAATGTGCTCGGGGTCATTCTGCAGCGTCCGGTTCCGGATCATATCAATGTGCGCTCGCTGCAGTCGGCGATTCACCCGCTGAAGGATGTTGAGGGTATGAATCCGGCCTCGATCGGCAACATTGTCTACAACCAGATGGCCCTGGCGCCATGTACCGCCGCAGCCTCGGTCGAGATGATCAGGGCCACCGGCATGAAGATCGAGGGTATGGAGGTCGTTGTGGTCGGCCATTCCGAGATTGTCGGCAAGCCGGCCGCCTTTATGCTGATGGCCGAGGGTGCCACCGTCACTGTCTGTCACCACATGACCCGATCCGTTGCCGCACACACCCGCCGCGCCGACGCCGTTCTTGTTGCTGTCGGGGTGCCGGGACTGCTGACCGCAGATATGGTCAAGCCGGGTGCCGCCGTCATTGATATAGGCATCAATCAGGTGACGGATGCGGATGGCAGCAGCCGCATTGTCGGTGACACTGATACCAGCGCGGTTGCCGATATCGCCAGCTGGACGACCCCTGTGCCAGGCGGTGTTGGTCCGGTCACGGTAGCAATGCTGATGCGCAACGCCGCCATTGCCTTCGAGAAACAGGTCGAACTGGGATGGGTATGAAGATGTCTGACAGTATTTTTGCGGAAGGCTTCAAGACTGACCCTTACTGGTGGGACGCGGTTCCCCGCGATGCTGGTGCCGGGCTGCCTGCAGAGGCCCTGCCTGACCGCGCCGACGTGGTTGTTGTGGGGTCGGGCTATGCCGGGCTTCACGCCGCAATCACCCTTTCACGGGCCGGAAGCGAGGTCGTTGTTCTCGAGGCCGGGCCGCTTGGCCTTGGTGCCTCGACCCGCAATGGCGGCATGGTCTCCGGCGGGGTGAATGTGGGCAAGCATGCCAGCCTCAATCCCGCCACTGCCGACGAGATGCTGTCTGAAGCCGCCGAATCATATGGCTGGTTTGAAGGCTTCATCCATGACGAGAAGATCGATGCCATCTATCAGCGGTGCGGCCGCTTTGTCGGGGCTCATACCCGTGCTGCCTGGCAGAAGCAGGCCGAACAGGTCGCGCGTCTGAACGATATTGCGGATTCAGGTGCCAGCATGGTGCCGGCCGAGCAGACGCATGACCATCTCGCCTCGGATTTCTATCATGGCGGCATGCTTCTCGACCGCAGCGGTGCCGTGCATCCGGCAAAACTCCATCACGGCGTTCTTTCGGTCGCCGAGGCGGCTGGCGTCAGCCTGTTCGGCGGCATCCGGGCCGGCGCGATCACGAGGTCGGGAACCGGCCTCGAGGTCGAGACAAGCGAGCACGCCATCCGCGCCGGGGCGGTGATTATCGCCACCAACGGCTATTCCGGCGACCTCAGCCCATGGCACCAGCGCCGTGTGGTGCCGGTTCCGTCCTACCAGATCGCGACCGAGGAGCTTGGCGCGGATCGTGTGACAGAGCTGTTCCCGACGCATCGGATGATCGCCGACACCAAGCGGCTTCTCTATTATTTCCGGCCGTCACCCGATCGCAAGCGGGTGCTGTTCGGTGGCCGGGCGCGTTATCTCCAGCATGACCCGGCGGCCGGGGCGGCGTTCCTTCGCTCGCGCCTGCTGCGGGTATTCCCGCAACTTGACGGGGTGAAGCTGTCACATGGCTGGTGGGGCAATGTCGCCTATCTTCGCGACGGCGTTCCTCATGTTGGCGAGAGCCGGCCGGAGATGCTTCCCGGCGTGTTTCACGCGCTTGGCTGCCATGGAAGCGGCGTTGTGATGATGAGCTGGCTCGGCCACCGCGCCGGGTTGATGGCGGCGGGCAGCCTGAACCGGCCAAGTGCCTTTACCGGCCGCAGGCTGGACGCCTTCCCGGGGTTTCGCAAAACGCCGTGGTTCCTGCCGATGGTGGGGAAATACTATGGTTTCCGCGACTGGCTAGAGCGTCGTCTGGACGGGTAACCGCAACGCGTTGCAGGCCACGGTTCCGGTTGACTTGATTTGAAAGCGAGCCCCATACTCGCGCCAAAGGGAATGACGGGTTTTTTCCAGTGCGCCATGTTCAAACGGACCGCTATGTTCAAACAGACCGCCCCGGCAATCACCCCGGCAATCACCCAGGCATTAACAAGGGAGGGCTCCCATGACACATATTCGCAAGACATCAATCATCGCTGCTGCCGCTGTGCTGGGACTAACGGCAGGTACCGCAGTCGCAAACGAGCTGAATGTCTATAACTGGTCAGACTATATCGCCGAGGACACCATCGCCAATTTCGAGGCGGAGACCGGCATCAAGGTCACTTATGACATGTACGATTCGAACGAGGTTCTCGAGGCCAAGATGCTCGCTGGTTCCTCGGGCTATGATGTCGTCGTGCCGACCGGCGATTTTCTGGCGCGTGGCCGTGAGGCTGGCGCCTATCAGGATCTCGATCTGGGAAAGCTCGGCAATTACAGCCAGCAGGACATGCAGGTCCAGAACTTCGCCAATGATCAGATCGGTGTCGGCAATGCCGGTGCCGTCTATATGTGGGGCACCACTGGTGTGGCCTATAATGTGGCGATGATCGAAGAGCGGCTCGGCGCCGACGCCCCGACAGACAGCTGGGCTCTGGTTCTCGACCCTAAATATGCCTCGAAGCTTGAGGATTGTGGTATTGCGATCCTCGATGCGCCGACAGATGTGCTGCCGAACGTCATCGCCTATATGGGTGGCAACGGCACCAGCACCGAGGCTGGTGATTTCGAGAAGGCCGGAGAGATTCTGAACGCGGTGCGTCCGCATCTGCGCTACATCCATTCCAGCCAGTCGATCAACGATATCGCGAATGGTGACATCTGCGCCGCCATCATGTGGTCGGGCGATGCATTCCAGGCCGCCTATCGTGCCGAGGAAGCCGAAAACGGCCATGCCATCGAATATTTCATCCCGAAAGAGGGCACCAACCTCTGGTTCGACCATTTCGCCATCCCGGCCGATGCCAAGAACCTGGACAATGCCTACAAGTTCATCGACTACATGCTTCGTCCCAACGTGGCGGCGGCGAATGTGAACTATGTCTGGTACGCCAGCGGCAGCGAGGGCGCGAAGTCGGATATCGATCCGGAAATCCTCGAGCATCCGGGCATCTACCCGACCGCCGAAGCGAAGAAGAGCCTGTTCGTGGTACCGGTCTATGACGCCCGTCTGGACCGTGCGGTCACCCGCGTCTGGTCGCGCTTCAGCGCCGGTGGCTGATCGCTTCCAGCGCAATTAGAACAAAAGCTCGTCGCCATTCACGCCCGAATGGCGACGGGACCTTACAGAGGCAGGCAGCCTGCCTGCCGGTAACCGCCAGCCACAGGTTGCCCAGCTTTGACCGGATCGCCATTCATCAGGATCAGCAACGTCACGCGCCGCTTTGGCGACGTGGTGGCGGTTGACGATCTCTCGCTCGACATCGCCAAGGGCGAGCTTTTCTGCCTTCTTGGCGCTTCGGGATGTGGCAAGACCACGCTTCTTCGCATGCTGGCCGGGTTCGAGGGCGTCGATACAGGCAGCATTGAAATCGACGGCATCGACATGTCGCGCGTTCCGCCGGCGACACGCCCGGTGAACATCATGTTCCAGAATTATGCGCTGTTCCCGCATATGACGGTCGACAGCAACATCGCTTATGGCCTGAAACGCGCCGGTCTGCCGCGCGCCGAGATCGAGAGCCGGGTGGCCGAACTGCTGCGGCTTGTCAGGCTGTCCGGCATGGGTGGCCGCAAGCCGCACCAGCTCTCGGGTGGCCAGCGCCAGAGGGTGGCGCTTGCCCGCGCCCTTGCGCGCCGGCCAAAGCTGCTGCTTCTCGACGAGCCGCTTGCCGCGCTCGACAAGAAACTCCGCGAGGACACGCAGTTCGAGCTGGTCGATATTCAGGAGCGGCTGGAAACGACATTCATCGTCGTCACGCATGACCAGGAAGAGGCGATGACGCTGGCAACCCGGATCGGCGTCATGGATGCCGGCAAGCTGGTGCAGGTGGACTCGCCCCGTACGCTGTATGACCGCCCGAAAAACAGTTTCATCGCCGACTTCCTTGGCACGGTCAGCTTCCTTGAGGGCAAGGTAAAATCCGCCAAGGGCGGCGTGCTGCAGGTTGACGGGCCGATCCCGGTCACGGCTGTTGATCCTGGCGGATTTGCCGTGGGCGATCATGTGCGCATGGCGATCCGGCCAGAAAGAATCAGCCTTGCGCGTGAATCTGGAGGCGGTGTGAACGAGATGAAGGTGACGGTCGAGGATATGGCTTTCACCGGCGTTGCCTCAAACTACCGCGTGGTCGGCCCGGGTGGCTTGCTGCTGAAGCTGACACAGCCGAACATGCGGCGTGGCGAGCCGGCGCTGGAATGGGAGGAGACGGGTTACGTCGCCTTCGATCCGGCCGACGTCGTGCTCCTTCGGGACTGAAGGCATGGCGGCGGTCCGGCATTTCCTGACATGCCATGGCCGCCGGCTTGTGGTCTGGATTCCGCTCCTCTGGCTTGTCGTGTTCTTTGCCCTGCCGCTCGTCGAGGTTGCGCAGACTTCCTTTACCGAGCCGCGGCGCGGCATCCCGCCCTTTGCCCCGCTCTGGGGATTTGGCGAGGACGGGTTCTTCACCAATTTCAATCTTGAGAATTACGGTCTTCTTGTCGAATATTCACAGGATTATCTGCGGCCTGCCACCAACAGCGTGCGGCTCGCCTTCTTCTCGACCTTGATCTGCCTCGTCTTCGCCTATCCGATGGCCTGGTGGATTGCACGTTCCAGCCCTAGCCAGCGCGCCATCCTGCTGGTGCTGGTGATGCTGCCCTTCTGGACATCCAGCCTGCTGCGGATTTATGCGCTGATCGGGCTGCTGAACACCAACGGCTTCATCAACAGCATGCTGTTGCAGCTTGGCCTGATTGAAGCGCCCATCCGCATGATGCAGACCGATTTCTCCATCTATATGGGCATGCTCCTGACCTATCTGCCGCTGATGATCCTGCCACTCTATGCGGTGATGATCCGACTTGATGACGACCTTCTCGACGCGGCAGCCGATCTCGGTGCCTCGCGGGTCGAGGTGTTCCGTACCATCGTCCTGCCGCTGACTGTTCCGGGGATTATCGCCGGCAGCCTTCTGGTCTTCATCCCGGCAGTTGGCGAATTCGTCATCCCGGCGCTTCTGGGTGGTCCGGAACAGGTGATGATCGGCAAGGTTCTGTGGACCGAATTCTTCCGTAACCGTGACTGGCCTGTGGCCTCGGCCATTGCCATGCTGCTGCTGGCCATTCTGGCGCTGCCGATCATCTATGCCCGTTACCAGGACGGCCGCAAGACGGCGCTTGACCGCGCCGAGGATGCCGGCCGGGGAGGCGCGGCATGACCCGCGGCATCTCATGGCCGGCATTGTGGCTTGGCATCATCGGTTTCGGCATTCTCTATGTGCCGGTCACGGTGATGGTGATCTACAGCTTCAACAGCAGCCGCCTTGTATCGGTCTGGGCCGGGTTCTCGACCAAATGGTATGGCGAGCTTCTGGAGAATGACGCCGTGCTCGAGGCGCTTGGCAAGTCGCTCTGGGTGGCGGTGAACGCGGCAACCCTGTCGACCATCTTCGGGGTGCTGATTGCGCTGGCTTTCGTGCGGCTCGGCAATTTCCGTTTTCGGCTTCTTCTGAGCGCGTTTGCCAGCATGCCGCTGGTGATGCCCGAGGTGGTGACCGGCCTGTCCCTGCTGCTGCTGTTCATCGCGATGGAAGGCCTGCTTGGCTGGCCGGCCGGACGCGGCATCGACACCATCATCATCGCCCACACCACTTTTGGCATGTGTTTCGCCGCCGTGGTGATCCAGTCGCGGCTTCGGGATTTCGACATGTCGATCGAGGAAGCGGCCGCCGACCTCGGTGCGCGCCAGCCTTACATCTTTTTCTCGATCACCTTGCCGGTTATTGCGCCGGCGGTGATCGCGGCTTGGCTTCTTGCCTTTACGCTCAGCTTCGATGATCTGGTTATTGCCAGCTTTGTCAGCGGCCCGGGAAGCTCGACCCTGCCGATCGTCGTCTTTTCAAAAGTCCGTCTCGGCGTGACGCCCGAGATCAATGCG
>JAKMFG010000254.1 GCA_022425565.1 Alphaproteobacteria bacterium | reverse complement strand
TCCATCAGCACAAGCGCCAGTCCGGCGGTAATTGCCGGGCGCGCAAGCGGCAGGCCAACCGACCAGAATTGCGATTTGTTATGCACGATCGCGATCTCGAACAGGCTGGCCGGGGTGAGCCTGAACGCAATTCTCGTGACCATGTAGATATAGGGATAGAGAACCGATGCCATCACCAGCATTGCCCCGCCAAGCGAACGGATTTCTGGAAACCAGTAATCCGCAGGACGTTGCCAGCCGAACATGTCGCGCAGCATCGACTGCACCGGTCCGGCATACTCAAGGAAATCGGTGTAGGTATAGGCGATGATATAGGCCGGGATTGCCGCCGGCAGAAGCAGCATCCATTCGAACAGGCGACGCCCGGGGAATTCGTACCTTGTAACAACCCAGGCCGTGCTGACACCAAAGCAGATCGCCAGCACCCCGACACCGGCCATCAGCAGCAGGGTGTTGGTGACATAGCGTGGCAACACGGTCGAGACCAGATGCGACCACAGACCACCACTGTCACCGAAGGCCGTCATGACAAGCGCCGCGATCGGTCCGAGGATCAGGCAACAGACCAGAACGGCGGAGGCCGACCAGCCATCAAACTGGCGGGCCGGCCTGCTTGACCAACGTGACAGAAAAGTGGCTACCATCCCGTGCGGTCGATAATCATCTGTGCCTGCGGCGCCAGTTCGGCGAGACGCTCAATGGCCAGATCGTCGCGCTTGAAGGCGCCCCAGCTTTGCAGAACGCCGCCAGGCACGACGGACGGATTCACCGGATATTCAAAATTGACCTCGCCATAGAGTTGCTGAGCCACCGGACTGGTCAGGAACTCAAGGAATTTGAGGGCGTTCCCGCGGTTTGGACTGTATTTCGCAACCCCGCCGCCTGAGATGTTCACGTGATTGCCGCGATCATCCTGATTGGTGAAGACAAGGCGGATCGAGTTGGCCCACTCGCGTTGCTCTTCTTTGTCACCATGCAGCATCTTGCCAAAGTAATAGTGGTTCATGATGGCAACGTCACACTGCCCCTCGAAGATGCCCTTGGCCTGCGCCCGGTCATTGCCCTGCGGACGGCGCGCCATGTTACCAACAAGCGCATCGGCCCAACCCTCGGCCGCTTCTTCACCGTTCGCCGCGATAATCGACGCCAGAAGCGAGCGGTTATAGACATGGCTGCCCTTACGGGTGCAGACGCGGCCCTCCCATTGCGGGTCGGCAAGATCCTCGATGTCGGAAATGGCATCGGCAGCAACACGCTCCTTCGACGTCACCACAAGACGCGCCCTCGTTGAAAGGGCGAACCAGCGGTTGTCGGAGGCGCGCAGCTCGGCAGGAATATTGGCATTCAGAATTGCGGAGTCGACAGCGGACAGCAGGTCGAGATCGGCATATTCGGCAAGACGCGCGATATCGACAGTCAGGATGACATCCGCCGGGCTTGCCTCGCCTTCGGCTTTCAGTCGCTGTGCGAGACCTTTGGATGCATAGACCACCTTCGTGCTGATACCGGTCTCGGCAGTGAAGGCGTCAAGGAATGGCTGGAGCAGGAATTGCTGGCGGTGAGAATAGATGTTGAGTTCTGCTGCGCCAGCACTCGCCACGAAGCCAGTCAGACCTACCACCAGTCCAAGGACCGCCAGCTGGATACGGCGCAGCGCGCCTCTGCCAGCAACCCTGAATGCGGTGAAGGCGTCTGCTTTGGTCCGAAACCCTGTTTTCATGACTTTTCTCCCCTGAATTTTTGTTATCCGTATTGCGAATGATTATCAATTACAAACTTATCAAGGGTACGGCAAGCCATTTATGAGAATGATTATCAAACTCATTTGCAAAAATATTTACAATAAAAGCAGATGGATAGACAACGAGATGCCATCATATTTGTACGAATCTGCACATGAGCCTTATTGTCGCAATCCCCTCAGATGACCAAGCCGAGGATTATGCAGACACCTTCATGGTTGCACCCGATAGGGCAGGCGGCTATACCCAGCGCATTGTTTGCATTCGCAAAACCGGTGCCCCGTTCTCATGATTGAAGATGCTCTCATCATCGCGATTCTCCAGATCATCGCGATCGACATCGTTCTTGGCGGGGACAACGCGATCATTATCGCCCTTGCCTGCCGCAACCTGCCGACCCGGCAGAAACGACTTGGCATTCTGTGGGGCACGGCTGGCGCCATCATCCTGCGTTGCATTCTCGTCTTCTTCGCCAGCACGCTGCTGACCGTACCGTCACTGAAGCTGATCGGCGGATTGCTGCTGATCTGGATCGGGGTGAAGCTGCTCGCAGAAGAAGACGAAATCGACGAAGGCACCGTCAAACAATCCGGCAACCTGTTTGAAGCCGTTCGTACCATCATCATCGCAGACTTCGTGATGAGCCTCGATAATTCAGTGGCCATCGCCGCCGCCGCCAAGGGCAACATGACGCTGGTGATCTTCGGCCTTGCGCTGAGCGTGCCGATTATTATCGGCGGTAGTGCGATCATCCTGAAAATGATGCAGCGTTTCCCGATCATCATCACTGCCGGTGCCGCGCTGCTGGGCTGGCTTGCCGGTGATCTGATCGCCCATGATCCGTTGCTGAAGGACCAGATGGCAACCCTTCCCGCCTATGCGCCGAAGATCGCCGCCGCAGCTGGCGCTTTGTTTGTGGTCGTCGCCGGGCGGATCATCGCAGCCCGTAACGCCGCATCAGCCGGGCATCACGCTTCCGACCAGTAAAGCCGCATCGGATTGTCGACCAGCAACGCCCGCTGAAGCGCGGATGTTGGCGCAATGCGCGCAATATGATCGACGAGCATCCCGTCATCAGGCTTGTGTGACTTCATGTTCGGATGCGGCCAGTCGGTTCCCCACAGCACACGGTCGGTAAACGTCTCGACAAGATGTTTCTGGAACGGCACGACGTCGTCATAGGGCGGACCGGCGGCGGTCAGCCGCTCGGGACAGCTGACCTTGGTCCAGAGGTTCGGCATGGTCGCCATGAGATCAATAAACATTCCGAAATCCGGCCCGTCGACAGGTCTGGTCACATCGGGGCGTCCCATATGGTCAACCACGACGATCCCCGGAAGCTCTTTCAGGAACGGCGTCAGGTCGGCAAGGTCGGGCGCCTCGAAATAGACGACAATATGCCAGCCGAGCCGCTGCACCCGTTCGGCGGTGCGAAGGAACAGCTCACGCGGCGTCGCATCGACAAGCCGTTTGACGAAATTGAACCTGACACCACGAACACCAGCGGCATCCATGCTGTCGAGTTCATCATCAGAAATGTCGTGGGACACTACAGCCACGCCCCGTGCCAGACCACCAGAGGCCTGGAGCGCATCAACCATCGCGCTGTTGTCCTTGCCATGGCAGCTGGCCTGAACGATTACATTGCGGGCCAGACCCAGATGGTCACGAAGCGCGAACAGCTTGTCCTTGCCGGCATCACCCGGGGTGTATTTGCGCTCGGGCGCAAATGGAAATTCCGCCGCTGGGCCAAAGACATGACAATGCGCGTCGACAGCGCCCGCAGGGGGCGTGAAATCGGGCTGTTTCGGACTGGGGTGCCAGGTCACCTCGCCGCCTGTCACCGGATCGATATCGGTCATTGTCATCTATCTCCGTTTCAGAAAATCATGCCGTCGAACAGCTTGCGCGCGGTGCGGACCATGCCCGCCTTCTCCACCTTCCCCTCGGCATCACAATGAAGGACACAGGCGGTCGCACCGTTTGGATGCTCAACCGCCATCACCTTGCGCGGGCCATCAGGCACACTGGCAAGCTCGGCCGCCGGGCTACCCGGCAACAATGCAGCGGTTGCGGCACTGACGGCAGCGAACACCCCGATGGTGTCGTGGCATTTATGGGGAATGAAGCTGCGCGTCATGAAGGCGCCGCCATGTTGCGCCGGCGCGATCATGGTCATCTTCGGCACCGATTTTGCCGATACATCGCCAAGATTCATCAGCGGACCACATGCCAGACGGATGGCTTCGAGCCGGGCCTTCAGCGCCTCATCGGCGTCAAGTTCCGCCGGGCGCTCATACCCGGTAATCCCGAGATCGGCAGCGCGCATCACGACAATCGGCATGCCGTTATCGATCATCGTGACCTCGACACCTTCGACGAGATCCATGACATTGCCCGTCGGCAGAAGGGCCCCGCACATGGACCCGGCCACATCATCAAAGACCAGCGGCAC
>JAKMFG010000242.1 GCA_022425565.1 Alphaproteobacteria bacterium | reverse complement strand
GTCTTCAACAACGCCACAAGCGACGCCTGCAGCGCCACCGGATCATCGGTCAGGTCCTTCAGTCCAAGGCCGGCAAGTGCCGCCGCCCAGTCAAGGGTTTCAGCAATTCCCGGTTTCTTTTCAAGGTCTTCCTTGCGAAGCGCCTGAACAAACCCGACGATCTGGCGGGCAAGTTGCGGCGACAGTTCTGGTCCCCGCTTGGCAAGGATCGAAAGCTCGGTCTCGCGGTCGGGATAAGGAACAAAACTGTAGATGCAGCGCCGGCGCAGCGCGTCCGACAGGTCGCGCGTCCCGTTCGCAGTCAGCACCACGATCGGGCGGCTGGTAGCAGCGATGGTGCCGAGTTCAGGCACAGTGATCTGGAAATCGGAGAGGATTTCGAGAAGAAATGCCTCGAATTCCTCGTCGGCGCGGTCGATTTCGTCGATCAGCAGCACTGGGGGGCGTTCCTGCTGGATCGCGCGAAGAAGCGGCCGCTCCAGAAGGAATTCGCGCGAGAAAATGCGGTTTTCAATATCGCCTGTCGAGCTACCGGAATCAGCCGAGGCGCGAATGGAAAGAAGCTGGCGCTGATAGTTCCATTCATAGATGGAGGCCGCCGCGTCCAGCCCCTCATAGCATTGCAGGCGGATCAACTCAGTGCCCTCAATTTCGGCAAGGGTCTTGGCGATCTGGGTCTTACCGACACCAGCATCACCTTCGAGAAGAATGGGGCGTTCAAGTTGAAGGGCGATATGAATCGCCATCGCAAGCTCGTCGGAAGCGACGTAGCCCGCGTCATCGAGGCGTGTCTTGAGGTCTGTCCAGGTCATAATCGAGCGGCAGGGGCGACGCGCGCCCCTGCCGTATCCGTTCTAGTCGTGAAGACCGAGGCTGTTGGCCGTCTTCCAGATCCGCCAGTGATCGTGCGGCATGTGCGACTGCGTCAGGCCAAATGCCCGGAAGGCATCATGCACGGCGTTCGAGAAGGCCGGCACACCGCCCACATTCGGGCTTTCACCCACACCCTTGGCGCCGATCGGGTGATGCGGGCTCGGGGTGACGGTGTGGTCCGTCTGGTAGTTCGGCGTCTCGACAGCGGTCGGGACAAAGAAGTCCATCAGCGTGCCGGTGGTCACATTGCCCTGCTCGTCATAGGCAATTTCCTGACCCATGGCGATAGCGAGGGCCTCGGTCAGGCCACCATGGACCTGGCCTTCGATGACCATCGGGTTGATGCGGGTGCCGCAATCATCCAGCGCATAGAACTGGCGGATTTCAGTGGTGCCCGTATCGACGTTGATCTCCATCACGCAGATGTAGGAGCCGAATGGATAGGTCATGTTCGGCGGGTCATAATAGCTGACCGCCTCGAGACCCGGCTCGACGCCCGGGATCGCCTGATTGTATGAGGCGAACGCGATTTCCTTCATCGTCTTGAAGCGCTCTGGCGCGCCTTTGACCACGAACCGATCGACATCCCACTCGACGTCATCATCATGCACCTCGAGAAGATAGGCCGCGATCATCTGCGCCTTGGCGCGGATTTTCCGGCCGGCCATGGCGGTGGCGGCGCCGGCCACAGGGGTCGAGCGCGAGCCATAGGTGCCGAGACCGTAAGGCGCGGTATCCGTGTCGCCTTCCTCGAGGGTGATGTCCTCGGCCGGAATGCCGATCTCGGACGCCAGGATCTGCGAGAAGGTCGTGGCATGGCCCTGACCCTGCGAGATGGTGCCGAGGCGGGCGATGGCCGAGCCTGTCGGGTGGATGCGAATCTCGCAGCTGTCGAACATGCCGAGGCCGAGAATATCGCAGTTCTTGACCGGGCCAGCACCGACAATCTCGGTGAAGTGGCTGAGGCCGATGCCCAGAAGCGTACGGGTCTCGCCGCGCTTGAAGGCTTCGACACGTTCGGCCTGTTCCTTGCGAAGGTCCTCATAACCGACAGCGTTCAGGGCCTTTTCCCAACCGGTGTGGTAATCGCCGGAGTCATATTCCCAGCCGAGAGCCGACTGATAAGGGAACTGGTCCTTCTTGATGAAATTCTTGACGCGGAGTTCTGCTGCATCCATGCCGAGCTTGATGGCGAGAACCTCGATCATCCGCTCGATGAAATAGGCAGCCTCGGTCACCCGGAATGAACAGCGATATGCAACACCGCCCGGAGCCTTGTTGGTGTAGATACCGTCGACAGCCAGATAGGCGGTCGGGATATCATAGGAGCCGGTGCAGATGTTCATGAAACCGGCAGGGAACTTTGTCGGGTCGGCACAGGCATCAAAGGCGCCATGGTCAGCCGTGGTGTGGCAATGCAGGCCGGTGATCTTGCCGTCCTTGGTTGCCGAGATGCGGCCCATCATCCAGTAGTCACGGGCAAATGCCGTGGCCATCAGATTGTCAGAACGATCCTCGACCCACTTAACCGGCACGCCGGTGACGATGGAGGCGACGATCGAGCAGACATAGCCCGGATACACGCCTACCTTGTTGCCAAAACCGCCGCCGATATCAGGCGAGATCACGCGAATATTGTGCTCGGCGATACCTGAAATCAGCGAGGCGACGGTCCGAACGGCGTGCGGCGCCTGGAAGGTGCCCCAGACAGTCAGCTTGCCATTGACCTTGTCCATCGACGCCACGCAACCACAGGTTTCCAGCGGACACGGGTGTGTCCGATGGTAGTAGATCATCTCCTCGGCAACGACGTCGGCTTCCGCCAGCACCGCCTCGGTGGCCGCGCGGTCACCTGATTCCCAGGTAAAGATGTGGTTTGGGTGACGACGGGCGCCGTGTGCACCCTCTTTCTGGTCGGCAATATCCTCGCGGAGCACCGGCGCATCGTCGGCTTCCGCCTTGAACGGATCTACCAGAACCGGCAGTTCCTCATACTGGACCTCGACGGCCGCAACGCCGTCAGACGCGGCATAACGGTCATCGGCAACAACGAAAGCCACTTCCTGGCCCTGGAACAACACCTTGCCGTCGGCAAGAACCATCTGCTTGTCACCGGCCAGTGTCGGCATCCAGTGCAGACCCAGCGGCTCGAGATCGGCCGCAGTCAGCACAGCATGGACACCCGGGAGCGCCAGCGCCTTTTCCGTGTTGATCGACTTCACCCGCGCATGCGCATAGGGCGAGCGAACGAAATCACCGAACAGCATGCCCGGCAGCTTCAGATCGTCGACATAATTACCCTTGCCCTGGGTGAACCGTGCGTCCTCGACCCGCTTGCGCGAGGTTCCGAGGCCGTTCAGCGCGGCGACGCGCTCTTCCTTTGGAGGGGTAGCTTCGTTCATTACGCGGACTCCTTCATTTCATTCATCTTCGCAGCAGCGGCGAGGATGGATTTCACAATGTTCTGGTAACCGGTGCAGCGGCAGAGATTGCCGGCGATGCCGAAACGCACCTCTTCCTCGGTCGGGTTTGGATTTTCCTGAAGCAGGCGATGCGCACGGGTGATCATCCCCGGTGTGCAGTAACCGCACTGCAGGCCGTGGTGCTCCTTGAACATCTCCTGCAGCACATGC
Source organism: Alphaproteobacteria bacterium (assembly GCA_022425565.1). Lineage (GTDB taxonomy): Bacteria > Pseudomonadota > Alphaproteobacteria > Puniceispirillales > Puniceispirillaceae > UBA8309. Next base: position 959 of record JAKMFG010000242.1, on the reverse strand, counting down.
AGCTCGTCGGGCGAGCCCAGCCCCTCGATGGTTGTGATTTCGGCACCGTTCGCCTGAGCGGCGAACACGGTGCAGGATTTCACCGACATGCCGTTCATATCGACCGTGCAGGCGCCGCAATGCGACGAGCTGCAGCCGATGTGCGGACCAGTGATTCCAAGTTCTTCACGCAGCGCGTGGATCAGAAGCGTGCGCGGCTCGGTCAGAAGATCGACGTCTTTGCCGTTTACGTTCAGCTTGATATGCATCTTTTCCATTGTTGTCTCTCCCTAGGCGCGCGAACGAGCGCTCTCGATCGCCTTCTTGACGATCACGCCTGCGACATATTTCTTGAAATCCACCGGGCCACGAGTATCGGCGACCGGGTCAGAGGCGTCGACTGCCGCCTTGACGGCAGCAACGACGGTGGCATCGTCAAGCGACGAGCCGACCAGAACGCCAACCGCATCTTCGCAATAGACAGGTGTGTCGGACAGGTTGGTCAGCGCCACCGATGCCGATGTGCAGGCACCGCCCTCGACGGTCAGCAGAACACCGGCAGCTGCCGTGGCGTAATCACCGATCTTGCGCTTCTGCTTCTCGTAGGCGTAACCGCCGCTGGTTGCGGCAAAGGTGATGCCGGTCAGGATCTCGTCATCCTCACGGGCAGTGAAATAGGCCGCTTCGTAGAACTCGCGCGCCGTTACGGTGCGGGTGCCGTTCGGACCTGCCAGATGGTAGGTCGCGTCAAGCGTCTGCATCAGGCCCGGCATGTCGTTGGCCGGGTCACCATTGGCAACGTTGCCGCCGATTGTACCGACATAGCGGACCTGCGGGTCGGCGATCTGCAGCGACGCTTCGCGAACGATCGGCGCGGCAGCGGCAAGCGCGTCGCTGCTGATCAGTTCGTACTGGGTGGTCATAGCCCCGATGGTGACAGTGCCGCCATCGACGGAAATGCCTTTCATGGACTCCACACC
>JAKMFG010000238.1 GCA_022425565.1 Alphaproteobacteria bacterium | reverse complement strand
AGGCTCAGGGGCGACATAGCTTTCGAGGCTGAACCGGGTGACCGGGTGTCGCTCTGGCCGCTCGGCAGTCAGGCGTTCCACAGTTCACAGGGACTGAAATGGCCACTCGACGGGCTCGAGATGGCAGCCGGTAGGATGATTGGCACTTCCAATGCAGCCGCAGGCCGCACGGTCCGGATCAATGCCGGGGCCGGCGACGGCTACGCGGTGATCATGCCGCGCGGGGCGGCACAATCATTGATCAATGCAGTGCTTGGCAGTTTTTGACGTCTAGCTGCCGAGAAGCGGGGTCGCCAGCCACAGCATGCCGAATACCGTGATGACCAGCGTGCCCGCATTCAACTCATCCGCCCGTCCGGCGATCAACCGGATGACTACATAAGCGAGAAAGCCGATGGCAATGCCGGCTGCGATCGAAAATGTGAGCGGCATGATTACGGCCATCAGCATCACCGGAACAACGGTGGCGAAATCGTCCCATTCGATTCTTGCGAGTGGTGCGAGGAACCCGGCCGCAACAAAGACGAGCGCTGGTGCCGTCGCGAAGGCAGGGATCGAGGCGAACAGCGGTTGGAAGAACAGGCACAGCAGGAACAGGGCCGTCACTGTCAGCGCCGTCAGTCCGGTGCGCCCACCCGCGCGGATGCCCGTGGCACTTTCAAGATAGGTCGTCATGCTGGAGGTGCCGAGCAGGCTGCCGACAACCGAGGCGCCTGTGTCAGCCACCACCGCACGGTCGAGGTTCTCGATGCTGCCATCGGCGCGCCGCTTGCCGGCAATGTCGGCGATGCCGGTCAGGGTACCGGTGGTATCGAAGAAATCGAGGAAAAACAGCACGAAGACGACTGACAGGAAGGCAAAGCTGCTGACCATCGAGAAATCGAGCGAGAAGGCAGCGCTGGCCACCGGCGGTGCCGAGATGAAGCCACCAAATTCGGCAAGGCCCGTCGCCCAGCCGATCAGGCTGAGGCCCATTATCGTGATCAGGATGCTGCCTCTGATGCCGCGTGCCTCAAGCCCGGCCATGACCAGAAGTCCGGCCAGAGATAGAAAGATCTCCCATGAAGTTGGATGGCCAAACGTCACCAGTGTGGCCTCTTCATTGATCACCAATCCCATGGCCTGAAGTCCGATCATGGCAAGGAACAAGCCGATACCGGCGGTGATTCCGGCGCGAAGCGATGCAGGGATGGCTCCGATCAGCCAGCTGCGAAGCCGCGACAGCGAGAACAGGAGGAATAAAACTGATGCGATGAATACGGCGGTAAGTGCCTGTTGCCAGCTGAATCCCTGCCCAAGAACGATTACAAAGGCGAAGTAGGCGTTGAGCCCCATGCCCGGGGCTACGGCAACTGGCCATCTGGCCCACAGCCCCATGATCGTCGTGCCAACGGCCGTCGCAAGGATGGTTGCCATGAATCCTGCTTCAAACGGAATGCCTGCTTCTGTCAGAATTCCGGGGTGCACTACGATGATATAAGCCATCGTCAGGAATGTGCTTACGCCGGCGAAAACTTCGCGGCCAAAGGTGGTGCCGGCATCGGTAAGTCCGAAAAACCTGTCCATTTGTGATCCTCTTTCAAAGCTCGCGCCTGCTTGCCCGATATGTCATGCGGTTGCGGCGCGTGGGTGCAGATGTAACGTCATGGATGTGACGGTGGAATAAACTTATTCGGGTCATAACACCGCAACTGCATGTTTGGCCATGCCAGTGCGACAATTCCTTCCAAGTCATGTCGTATCTCTACCGGTTGTCTATGGAGTGCACCTTGTCTTTGCGAGAGACACGTTTATGATCGGGGCATCGCGCCGGCGTCACGCCGAAGCGCGGGTTCAGTCAACAGAGATGAGACCAAATCGACATGAACAACCCTGTTTTCTCGCAGCGCCGTTTTTCGACCCTCGCTGATGCCGCCATGGCACCGCGCCTTGCCGACGACAAGTCCCTGTCGGTGATCGCACAGCTTGTGCTGGTTCTTGCCGGTAGCGCACTACTCGCCATTTCGGCGCAGGTCAGCGTTCCTTTCTATCCCGTTCCGATAACCGGTCAGACGCTCGTGGTGTTGATGATCGGTATGGCCTACGGATCACGCCTTGGTGCCGCGACCTTGCTGGCCTATCTCATTGAAGGCGGAATGGGGCTTCCTGTGTTTGCCAATGGCGGTGCCGGATGGGCGCATCTTGCCGGGCCGACAGGTGGTTATCTCATCGGTTTCCTCGTCGCCGCCTTCATCCTCGGCTTTCTGGCCGAGCGCGGCATGGGGCGCGGTCCGATTTCGACTGCTCTTGCGATGCTTGTCGGCACAGCGATCATCTATGTGTTTGGTGTCACCCATCTGAGTGGTTTCATCGGGTTCGAGAAGTCTATTGCCGCCGGCCTTCTGCCATTCCTCTATGGCGATGCGCTGAAACTGGTCATCGCGGCTGGCCTTATGCCGCTGGCCTGGCGGGCCGTCCGCGCACTGGCGCCGAAGGGTGGCTCCGAAGGATGATTGGTCGGCTGGCACATAACGGCCTGTCCTGATGCTGACGGCGATCGCCGCGACTCTGGCGATCGTCGCACTCGGCTATTTTCTGAAACAACGGAATTTCCTGCCGGACAGCGTCTGGCAGGCCATGTCTCCACTTTGCTACTGGGTATTGTTCCCGGGCCTGTTGTTCGACCTGATGTCGAAGATGGAACTCAACGCCACCTTCATCGGGCCGTTCACTGCGGCCATTGTGGCGGGAAGTGCGGTGGCGATCCTTTACGCGCTAGTCGCTGGCCGCTTTGCCGGACTTGGTGGGGCGTCACTCAGCTCACTGGTGCAGGGGTCACTGCGCCATAACGGGTTTCTGGTGCTGTCGATCCTGCAGGGGGCCGTTGGGGTCGCGGCTGTTCAGGTGGCCGCCATCGCCATCGCCTTTCTGGTGCCGATCTCCAATATTGTCTCGGTTCTTGCGATCCTGATTCTGACAGGCAGCGGTGAGCGCCGCGGCATGAAACGGGCAGTGTTGAGCGAAATTGCGCGCAATCCTCTATTGGCCGCGATGCTGGTGGGGGTTGGGGTGAACTGGCTCGAACTGCCAGTTCCTGCTTTCATCTCGCAAGCCGCAGCGCTTCTTGGCGAAGGCGCCTTGCCGCTGCTGCTTCTCAGCATTGGCGCATCGTTGAAGTTCTCGGCATTTCGCGGGCATGCGGTTCCGCTGGGTCTGGCCTTCATGGCGAAGATGCTGGTGTTCCCCGCGGCACTGGTCGGTACCGGCTACTGGCTCGGCCTCGACACATTGGCGCTTGTCGTTCTGGCCGCGGTCGGTGCTGCTCCCACTGCCAATTCCACCTATACGCTGGCAGTCGAACTTGGTGGGGACGCGCCTCTCATGGCCGAGATCGTGTCCTTGCAGACGGTTTGCGCGGCAGTCTCCATGCCGCTATGGATCTGGCTCGCCGGAAGGCTGCTAGGAGGCTAGGCGGCCAGCTGCGGTCAGAGCACGCCCATATGCGTGTTGTCGTTGGCTGGTGGCGTCATCTGGTCCTCGTAATAAACCTCGCAATCGCCAAGCGCTTCCTCGGCGTCGAGAACCTCCACCTCACCACTCTGCTCGAGGATCGCCAGAAGACGGTCCTCGGGAGATTCGTCAGACGTATGCAGCACTGTGACTGCAATGACGGCGGCGATGCTGGTGGCGGCCACCTCTTCAGCCTGGGCTTGGGGTGGCTGGAACGGAATGACGTGGCATTCCGGCCGATGGTCTCGGTCGGTCAGTCGCATGCTTGGGCTCCATTGACGATGTCGTGAAATGACGATGTCTGGTGGGGTGCAGGGCGGTGTGGCGCGGATGACCCTGATTTCAGGGTTAAAAGGCCCTCAAGGGCGCCTTCGCGCATGCTATCAACACTTAGGTGCAATAACGTCTGTGCCATACAAGATACAGTGTGGCCAGAAAGTGATTCGCTGCAAAGGAAAAAATGAACCGTGGTTCAAAAAAACGGTCAGGCACAAAAAAAGGCCCCAAACCGGGGCCTTTTGTTTCAAATGTGTGACCGGGTGGTTACCGGTTTATGAACATTAGCCGCCAACGCGCCGTACGAAGATGGTACCCGCCGGCTTGTTGTTAACATTTTGCACCGTGTTGGTGGCCTGGCTGAAGATCACGGTCTCGACGCCGAAGGTATCGACAACGGCGACACGGGCGCGAATTTGCTTGTTGACCAGCATCTGCGACAGCGGCAGCTGAGTTGTGCCGACGGTCTCGATCGCGCGCCAGTTACGGCCGTCGGTCGAAGCTTCCCAGCCGACAGACATGCTGGCGATACCGTCTTCGTCGGACACACCGTTGGTGCTGACAAGAATGGTTGAGCCTTCAGTCGCCTCGCCGGTGATCAGGACCTCGCCCTGAACAGGATCGTCAACATTCTGGACGGTCTCGGACGGGCTGGTGACAAGCAGCTCCTTGGTGCCGTGACCATCAGCGTAAGACACTACCGCGCGGTATGAATATCCGACATGGCGCTGCGAAAGCTGCAGGACCTCGCCATTGGTCTCGGGGAATGCCTGCCAGTCGGTCTTTGTGCTGGAACGCTGCCAGATGATCGAGAAATTGCCCAGGCCGTCATCGTCCGAGATCATGCTGGTATCGACGACGAGAGCGTCCTCTTCACGCGCTGCGCCGACGAGTTGCGGCGCGCCGTTCGGCTTGTCGTTCACATTCTGCACCGGCGTGGATGCCGGGCTGAGAATCGTCTCAAGGTTGCCCTGGCCGTCCACATAGGACAGCTGGACCCGCAGGCGGCGGCCAACATGGCGCTCGCGCGGGGTAAAGGACTGGCGGATCTCACCCGAGAGGTTTGACCAGACAGTGCCATCTTCCGAAATCTGCCACTGCACCTGCATGCTGCCAACGCCGTCACCGTCAACAACAGACGAGGCGTCGATGATCAGCGGGTCATCCTCGATCGCGACAAAGCTGCCGGTCTCGACACCGTCATTGCTCGCAGGGGCTTGTGCCACCTGCTGGGTTGTCGTTGCGTCAGTGGCGGCTGTGTTCGAGGCTCCGGCTGCGCTGCTGGCAGCAGAACCCGTCGCAGCGCCGCTGGATGCAGCGGTTGCCTCGGCAGTTGTGGATTGGGCGGTCGATCCAGCTGTCGCTGCCGCGTTGTCAGACGCGGGAAGACCGCCGGCGAACGCTGTGCTCCCGGCTGTCATAATCGATCCGACGACAAAATAGGTCCAAAGTCGGCGCATTACTCATGACCCCCTAAAAATCATAAGCCTTTACGGCACATCCTACGCAGATGAAGCCATCTTTCATGATGACTTTATACATCAGTACGGTAACAGGTACACTTAAACTAACAGAAAAATCGCCTAAATCGCGTCGGTTGTCCAGTTTTATGTCTCGGCGGCATGATTGGGCCGCCTTGACAACGCTGATCGTAACATATTGCGGGAGAAACGAATTTGGCCTGTGTTTGTTGCGTATTTACTCTTAAAACGCTGCGCACAGCGCCTGAAAACCAGTCCATATAGCATTTCATAAAGCAGGCCGGCCACCGGCCTGCCGTTTGAAATGATAACGCGTTATCCGCGGTTTTTGCCGTCTGATTGAGGCTAGAGCCCTTCTTCTTCCAGAACCTTGCGGGCAGATCTGAGGCACTCCATCGCCTGCGGGACGCCACAATAGATGCCGATCACATGGACAATGGCGCGCAATTCTTCCTTTGTGACGCCGTTGCCGATTGCCCCGCGGCAATGAAGTTCCCATTCATGCATTTTCCCGAGCGCGCCAATCATGGCGAGGTTCATCATTGAACGGGTCTTGGCGTCGATGGCTTCATCACCCCAGCCAAAGCCCCAGCACCAGGCTGTCATCGCTTCCTGAAACGGGCGTGAGAACTCGTCGGCATTCTCGAAGACGCTGTCCACATATTCGGCACCGAGCGTGGCCTTCCGCTTTTCAAGGCCTGCTTCAAACATGTCGTCCATTATTCCTGTTCCTCTTCGGGTCGGTGGCATTGCGGGATCGCTTCGCCAAGATATATAGCTGAGAATTCGAAAGTGCAGGATCAAGAAAAAGGAATGAAAATTAACCAACCATATGAAATTATTTATAAATCTTGAGTTTTGTCCAAAAAGTTTACTGTGTTAATTTTCGATTAATGAAATTTGTGGCTATGACCGCACCACAGGAATGTGACGGCGATGATTGAAGTTAACTCGATTGATGCGATCCCGGGCGAAGGCGAAATCCTGACCCTGATGGCGAATTACATGACAGAGCGTCTGTTCACAAAGCGCCAGCGCCGCTCGCTGTCCGTCTTTATTGATGTGACCCGCGAATCAGTGCGCGAACCGGTCACCCGCCGCATGCTGGGCCCGCAGAAGGCCGGCCTTGGTACACGCGCACCAACAAATTTCGAGATGACCGTTTCGACTGGCGCAGGCCTTCGCGATGCTGCGGAAGTCATTGCGCACGAGCTTCTTCACATTTCGCAGGCTGTGAATAATCGACTGCTGATCATCGAAAAGACAAAGAAAATCAACGGTATCAAAAAGAAGGTCGATCTGGCGCGCTGGATGGGTGGCAAGCCGGTCGTCATGGACGAGCTTGCCTGGCACCAACGCCCCTGGGAAATCGAGGCCTGCGGGTGGCAGGGCCAACTGGTCACTGAATTTCTGATGCTGACAACCGGCCAGCCCGTCGACCAGCTGGTCCAGTCGCCGAAGCGAAAGCAGCTGGCGCTCTACCCGGTCAGCGTTCAGGCACCGATGTCGCCTGTTCATCAGGAACCTGTTTTTGCGCCAGGCAATGGCGTCGGCGAAGCCGCAGCTGTTGCGCCGCGCCCGAAGGTGCCGGGATCTGTTGTCGAAGAGAACGGTGCGTCGATCGACGCCCTCATCGATGGCAAGATGCCTTTGGCCGCCCAGCCCGTGGCCGTTCCAGCTGGGGCCGGCACTATGGCTGCCGACGGTCTGCAGCATCATGGCGATGATGGCAGTACCGCACTTCTGGCTGATTTTGACGCCGAATTTGGACGTGATTCAGCTTCTGTCCCTATGGCAGGCCAAGCCGAGATGGATGATCTGCATCTTGATGACGACCTCGCCAGTGCTATTGCCGCCGTGGATTTCGAAACTGTTCAGGACGCGCTTGCGGATGATGCTGGCGATGCGCCTGACCGCATGCCAGAACTGCCGGCAACACGGGGGCCTGAAGCCCTGCCTGACGCGCCGGTCTACAGCAAGCCTGTGATCGAGGTGGAAGTCCCCGGGCTCGACGAAACCCGTTCGCTGCAGCGCGATTCGATCACGAAGAAACTTGGTGAGCTGCAACAGCGCGGTCTTGCCGGCGCCGATATCGCCGGGCTCTAGAAGACGGGCTCTAGAAGACGGGCCCTACAAGACGGGCTCTGATTGGCGGTCATTGTGCTCTTTAAAGTGGTCGCAAGGCTGCATTTCCGCTTTTCAACGTGCTTTTTCTGTCGTCTGCGATTAGGTTGTGGGCCTTCCTGAAAGCGGTAGCGGATAAGGACGCCGATGAACATTTACAAGGCGATTACCGAAGAAGTGCTGGTTCCCGTCCATCCGGCGGGCTGGCCCTTCATTTTCATTTTTGTCGTGGTCAGCGTTCTTCTCAGCGTGCTCTGGACCCCATTTGTCCTTCCCGGCACTCTTCTGTGCCTGTGGTGCGTCTATTTTTTCCGCAATCCGGTCCGAACGACGCCGGTAACCGACAATTATGTTGTGGCACCGGCTGACGGGCGTGTGCTGTCGACGGATGTGGCGCCGGTCCCGGTCGAGCTCGATCTTCCTGCAGGAAAATGGCGGCGCATCGCCATCTTCATGAATGTGTTTGATGTGCATGTAAACCGCGCCCCTGTCGCCGGCCGGGTCGTCGATACGAACTACCACGCCGGCAAGTTCTTCAATGCGAGCCTCGACAAGGCGGCAGAGGAAAACGAGCGGCAGAATATTGTGATGCAGACGGGTGCCGGACAGAAGGTCGGCATTGTCCAGATTGCCGGTTTGGTGGCGCGGCGCATTCTGCTGGAATCGGCCGTCGGCGACGAACTTGCCATCGGCCAGCAATTCGGGATCATCCGTTTCGGTAGCCGTGTCGATTTGTGGCTGCCTGCCGACACACCGGTACTGGTGCTTGCCGGCCAGCGGACGGTCGCTGGCGAAACCGTTCTGGCAGATCTTTCAGGCAAGATTTCCGAGCCTACAACCGCAAGGCAGCGATGATGGTACCAGCACCGCAACAAAAGAAAAGCTTCCGCTCGGTTTCGCTGATCTGGCTGTTGCCGAACATGCTGACGGTGGCCGGGCTCGTCTCGGGCCTGACAGCCTTGCGCTTTGCCCTCGACGGGCGCTGGGAAGGCACGATCGGGCTGATCGTGCTGGCGGCGGTGTTCGATGCTCTGGATGGCCGCACGGCAAGACGGCTGAAAACGAGTTCGGCCTTTGGC
>JAKMFG010000200.1 GCA_022425565.1 Alphaproteobacteria bacterium | reverse complement strand
GCACAAAGGCCACGGTCAAGGGACCCACCATATGGGCCACCGGAAGCCGCGCCAGATGGCCGATCCCCAGGCCAACCGCGGCAATGGCAAGGATCAGCCCGACATCGGAAAGCTGATAGCTGGAGGTCGCAAGGCTCTCGCCGGCAAGCGATCCCACCACCTCGCCCTCGACAAACAGGAACAGCAACGGCACCGAGGTCACGACAAGAATGATACGGGTGAAATGCTGTGCGGTTACGATGCGCAGGTCGGCGCCGGCCTTTTCCGCCAGCACGACCGAATCGATAATGCCCCCCGGAAGCGAGGCGAAATAGGCGTCACGGCTGTCATATTTGCCGCCCCACCGCATGATGGCATAGCTGCCGGCATGAGCGATCAGGATGAAGGGGAGGAGCATCAGCGCCGAAATCCAGAATTGCGGCAGCAGCGCCAGGATGTCCGGTGAAAAGCGCGAGCCGATCATCGCCCCGATCATTGACATGAACACAAGCCGGACCCAGCGCGTGACCTGCGGCAGCTTGCGTCCGCCACGTTCGTAACAGAGCACGAAGCAGGCAGCACCAAAGATGCCGCCAAGCATATAGGGCATGGGGGCACCGATGAAAAAAGCACCGGTACCCCCGATAAACCCGGAAATGAAGATCAGCAGCAGACGCGGATCCATGGTTTTTTTACCGGATCCGTTAAGCCTTTGCCTTGCGCGCGCTGTAGGTCGACCATGACCGCATGCCCACAACCGCCGCACCAATGATCAGGAAGATCGGGGCATAGGAGAACTTGCCCTGATATTCAAAGCTCATGAACACCAGCACACCGCTGTCGGAGATGATCATCGACTGGCGGAAGGCCTCTTCCATGCTCGACGTCAGGACGAAGGCAATGATGAAGGCCGCTGCAGAGAAGTTCGTTCGCCGCATCGCATAGCCGATGACGCCGAACAGCAAGGCAAAACCCACATCCCAGATCGAGGCACGCGAGGAATAGCTGGCAGCCACCGCGGTCATGAAGATGAACGGGTAGAGATACTGCGTCGGCAGGATGGCAATCATCCGCCCGATGAACGGCGCTGCGAAATAGCCAATCAGCGCATAGCAGGCAATGCCGATAAGGCCGGCAGCGAAGATGCCGAAGATAAATTCGCGCGGGCTGATCAGCTGGCCACCCATGAACAGCGGCGGATCTTCAGCAAAGATCGACGGTCCGGGCTGCAGGCCGTTCACGAGGAACATGCCGATCAGGACGGCCGCAATGGTCGATCCCGGGATGCCGAGCGTCAACAGCGGGATCATCGACGGGCCGGACACGGCATTGTTCGCGGATTCCGGCGCGGCGATTCCCTCGACCACACCTGTGCCCCATTTATCCTTGTTCTTGGCTTTGCGCTTTTCCTCGCCGTAAGCGACGAAACAGGCAACCGACGAACCAAGGCCCGGCATCATGCCGATCAGCGATCCATAGATTGACGAGCGGAACATCAGCGGGATACAGCGCTTGAATTCGGCCCAGGTGAAGTAATGCGCCGTCGGGTCGTCAATCTTGTCGCCGGCGAAATCGATCATCTTCACCTTGGCGGCTTTTTCCGCCTGAATGATAACTTCTGAGATCACGAAGACGCCAATCAGAAGCGGCACCAGCGCCATGCCTGATTCCAGCTCGTCGATGCCCATGGTCATCTTGAACTGGCCGGTGATGGTGTCCTCGCCGATCAGCGCGATGACCGCGCCAAACAGGGTCGAGATGATACCCTTGATGATGCTGTCGCTGACCACCGATCCAATCACGACAAAGGCCATCAGATAGATGGCGAAATTCTCGGGTGGGCCAAACTGGCGGGTAAAGGCGGCAATCCAGACGGCACCGAAAATCAAGATGATCTCGCCGAAATAGTCACCATAAGCCGAGGCGACGGTGGCGGTCTTCAGTGCCTTGCCGGCGCGGCCCGAGCGCGTCATCGGATAACCGTCCTGCATCGTCGCGGCCGATGCCGCGGTGCCAGGCGTGTTGAACAGGATTGCGGCGATGGACCCGCCATATCGACCCGACTTGCCAATCACATAGAGAAAGGCGAGGCCGGCAAGGCCACCGATTTCGTCATTATAGGCAATGAGGATCGGCAGCATCATAGCGATGGCCGCAGCCGCAGTCAGACCAGGCAGCGCGCCAAACACGATGCCGACAAACGCGGCAAGGACAACAAACCAGATGGCATAGTCATCACTGAAAAGGGTGACGAAGCCACCAAAAATATCTTCAAACATGCTGGCTCTATGCCCCCGAAATCCAGTTGGTGAGGGGACGCAGGTCGATCAGTACGCCCGCCGGGTCGTTCAGCAGCATAACCCCCATGAACAGCCACTGGAAAATGACGGCCAGAACAAGACCGCCACCAGCCATCCAACCCCATTGCCGCACCCCGAAGGTGTAGAGCATGGCGATATAAGTCGCGATGACAGCGGCGAAATAGCCAAGCGCCCAGAACAGAAAAACAAACAGCACACCGCAGCCGACGACCATCGCGATGCGCTTGACATCACTCTCGAGGAAACCGTACCCGTCCTTCAAATCGCCAGCCCGGCCAGTGAACGCGCGGAAGGCAAGCCAGAGGCCGCCAATCACCAGCGTCAAGGCAAGATACAGCGGCATGGTGCGCGGCCCCACCGCCTCACGCGAGGTTTCAATGGTGAAGGCCTGAAAAATGAAGAAGACGCCAATCAGGAGAACGATGGCGCTAACTCCATATTCTACCTTGATCTTGTATTCCTGGGTGCCCATACGCCCCTCCCAGTTTCCTTGGAAATCACGAAATGAAAAAAGGGGCAAGCCGGATTGGCTTGCCCCTGGTTCAGATCACAAACTTAGTTGCTTGCGATGATCTGGGCGACGACCGGGCCCATGACATCATACATGGTGTCCTGTGCCTTGGTTGCGGTCGCGGAGTCGGTGTAGAAAGCAGCAAGGCTGTTCTTACCCATATACTTCTTGAAGCCCTTGATGCCGGCAATGTGCTCAATGGCAGCACCGACGTCAGACTTGACCTCGTCAGAAATACCCTTCGGTCCGAACAGACACATCAGGCCTGTGAAGTCCAGGCCGTCGAGACCCTGCTCACCGAAGGTGGCGAGGTCCTTGGCGGTCGGGTCACGGTCGGCACCGGCCGATGCCAGCGGACGGATGTCATCTTCAAAACCGACAACGGTGTTCACACCGCCGAGAACAGCGTCAACCGACTGAGATACCAGTGCGGCGCGTGCCTTGGAACCGCCCTTGAAAGGAACTTTCTTGTGCGGGATGCCGTATGCGTCAAAGAGGACATGGCCGATGGTTGCGTGCATGGTTGCCGCGCCCGAGGTGCCCCAGGTGATGGTCTGGCCAGTTGCCTTGGCGTTGTCGATGAACTCCTGCATGGTCGTTGCCGGGTTCGAGGTGTGGACCTGCAGCGACGTTACCAGCTGCGAGGCGCAGCCGAGGTTCACGAAGGCATCCGGAACATGGTACGGACGATCTTCGCCCTTGGCGAGTTCGCCGGCGATGAAGGTACCGATGTTGATCATATACAGAGTGTAGCCATCAGTATCTTCGTTCAGGACTGCCTTGGCAGCCTTCTGGCCGGATGCACCAGGCAGGTTCACGATGTAAGCTGGCGCACCGTTCATGGTCGGAGCTTCATGCATGTAGGATGCAAAGCCACGAGCCGTGGTGTCGGTACCGCCACCAGCAGAAAAACCAACCATGATCTTGATCGGCTTTTCAGGATAATCAGCGAATGCCGCACCGCTGGCGAGCATTGCAGTCGCTGCGAATCCCGCAGCAAGAGTCTTGGTGAATTTCATAGGATCCTCCCGTAAAAATGGCCGCCAGCAAACCGCATTATCGTTGCCATGTCAAACGTGGGTTTGCGTGATTTTCGGCTCAGTATTGTCGCACCTATCGTTTCACCATTCGGTGCTTGCCTGAAAGGACCCGTTCATTCTTAACTTTCACAAGGAAAACCGAGCGAGGACGCCATGCCAGCGACACATCCCTTCACCGGACTGGTGGTGATCGATTTCACCCATGTGCTGGCCGGGCCCGCCTGCTCCTATTATCTGGGCCTGCTCGGCGCGAAGGTGATCAAGGTAGAATCACCACACAAAGGCGACGCCATCCGGCATCGGGGTGGCACTGATGCCGAGGCTGCCGCATCGGGCATGAGCACATCCTATCTCACCCAGGGCGGCGGCAAGTCATCCATCACGCTGGATCTTGAAACCGAAGCAGGTGCCTTGAGGTTCCACCAGCTGCTGGCCAAGGCCGATATTCTGGTGGAGAACCACATCCCGCAGACGATGAAACATCTCGGCCTCGACGAGACAGCGCTGGCCGAACGCCATCCGCATCTGGTCCATTGCGCGATGACCGGTTATGGCCGTGGTGGCCCGCAGGAAAACACACCTGCCTATGACGTGAATATTCAGGCCGCCTGCGGGTTGATGGAAGCAACGGGAACGGCCGATAGCGGACCGATCCGCGCCGGCGCGCCTGTGCTGGACTATGCCACCGCCCTGGCAGCCAGCTTCGCCATATCGGCAGCGCTATATGAACGCGCCTCTAGCGGTCGTGGCAGCTTTATTGATGTGTCGATGCTGGAGACGGGGCTCAGCCTGATGTCCTCGACCGTCACCGATTATCTGAAGACCGGCAATGAGCCGAAGCGGCGCGGCAATCTTGCCAACAGCCGCTCGCCGGGTGCGGGAAGTTTCGTCTGCAGCGAGGGGGTCGTCTCGCTCGGGGTGAACGAGGAATCCCATTTTCACAATCTGGCAGGGGCACTGGGGCGTCCAGACTGGCTGACCGATCCACGCTTTGCAGAACGTTCTGCGCGCAAGGCGCATGCCGGGGACCTGGCGACCGAACTTGAGGCTGCGCTGGCGGGTAAGCCGGCGACGGAATGGGAGGCTGTGTTGCAGCAGGCCGGGGTTCCGGCAGCCCGCATTCGCACCCTCCGCGAATGCCTTGCCTCTGATCAGGTGCGCCAGCGGCAATTCATCCACACCGATCCGGCCAGCGGCGTTGCCACGCCGACCCTGCCCTTTCGAATCGCCGGAGCAACATCGCATGTGCCCGGCAAGCCGGCCCCGAGGCTCGGCGAGGACACTGCCAAAATCATGGCCTGGCTGGAGGGTGAGACATGACCGGTACCCCGCCGCTCTGCGCTGCGCCGGACCCCGATCCCCGCGCACCGGCATTCGATGTTCCAGCCGGAGCCTGCGACTGCCATTTCCATATCTTCGACGGCCCGTCACCGCAGGTTGCCGAGCGCAGCTACACAGCCCCGCAAGCACCCCTGCCTGCATTTCGGCACCTGCAACGGACATTGGGGCTGACCCGCTCCGTCATCGTCCAGCCGAGCGTCTATGGCACCGACAACCGGACGACGCTGCAGACCTGCGTTGCCGACCCGGCGATGAAAGCCGTTATCGTGATCGACGAGGACACGCCGCCGGATGTTCTGGCGTCCTACCGGGAACAGGGCGCCGTCGGCTGCCGCGTCAACATGCTGTTCGGCAGCAATGCGCGGATCGACAGCCTGGCAGGACTGGCCGGACGGATCGCCGATCATGGCTGGCACCTGCAGATTCTTGGTGACGCCTCTGCCCTTCACGACAGCATGGACGCGTTCGCCGATTTCCCGGTGCCGGTGGTGTTTGATCATTTCGGGCATCTTGAAGCAGTCAAGGGGGTGAACGATCCCGGATTTACAGCACTTCTGCGCCTGCTAGGTGACGGCCATGCCTGGGTCAAGCTGTCTGGCGCCTACCGTCTCGGTCCGGCCGGGCCACAAACCGACGCCGCCGTCGGCGGCCTTGCGGCGGCCCTGATTGCGGCGAACCCGGACCAGCTTGTCTGGGGAAGCGACTGGCCGCACCCGGCGATCCCGCAGCAGGATATGCCGAATGACGGGGCGGTTCTCGACGCGCTTGCCGGATGGGCCCCTGATACGGCCCTTCGAAACCGGATTCTCGTTCGCAATCCAGCGCAGCTTTACGGATTTGACGATGGCGCGTGACACCATTCCGGAAGACGAGGCCGCCGCCGCCGCGCTTGCGGTGATGGATGCCCATATCGCCGCCCTGAACAGCCGCACGCAATCCGCCATCGCCGCCACCCTGCATTTTCCACATATCCGCCTGAGTGGCACCACGCTGAAAATCTGGGAGACCGAAGACAGCTATTTCGCCGATTTTCTGGCTCGTGCCGGCGGCGACTGGCATCACTCCGCCTTTGCCGATATCCGTCTTGTCCGCGCCTCTGCAGGCAAGGTCCATCTAGATGCGGAAATCCGGCGCTTCAGCGCCGATGACCGGCTGATCACAAGTTTCAGGTCCCTGTGGGTTATCACCAATGAAGGTGGCCGATGGGCCGCAAAAATGCGCTCATCATTCGCGCCTGAATAGGGCTGCCCTCTGGACGCCCGGCAACGCAATGACCTAGGGTTGCCGAACCCGATTATCAGACAGCCCGGATGAGGGCACAGGAGACACGCATGAGCATCGAGCGCTTTCACACCAACGACCGGATGAGCCAAATGGTGATCCATGGCGACACCGTTTATCTCGCCGGCCAGGTGGCCCTTGGTGCGCCGGGCGAGAGCGTCGCCAATCAGACCCGCGCCATTCTTGGGCAGATTGATGCGCTCCTCGCCGAAGCCGGCACCGACAAGTCGAAGGCACTGACCGCTACCATCTGGCTGTGCA
>JAKMFG010000198.1 GCA_022425565.1 Alphaproteobacteria bacterium | reverse complement strand
GCCTTGGCCTCACGCTTCGCAATGTTGGTCTGGCAGCTGGGCGCGATCCTGCTGGTCAATCCAATGGCGCTGTTCAGCGCCGGGCTCCAGCTCTCCTTTGCCGCGACAACGGCACTGGTCGTCTGGTTTGAAGGCTGGCGTCACCGCAGTCGCACAACGCGGTTTCAGGGCAGCGCTGGCCGCGCGCCACGCCTCGTTCGTTGGGCAGGCGACCTTGTGCTCGCCTCGATTTTGGCGAGTGCCGCAACATTGCCACTGACTGCTCAGCATTTCGGCACGGTCACGCCATGGGGCGTGCTGGCGAATCTTGCAGGCATTCCGCTGACTGGCCTGTGGATCATGCCCGCGGGGCTAGGTGTGCTGCTGACCCAGTTTCTGCCGTCTCCGGACTGGCTGGCCGCGGTGGCACTGTGGATTATGCAGCTTGGTATCGAAGGACTTGTGGTCGTGGCTGGACTATTCGCCGATCTTCCCCTTGCGCCACTTCGCGTGCCACCACCCGGCGCTCCTTTCCTGATCACTGCAGCCGCAATGCTCGGCTATGGGTTTTGCCTGTCCGCACCGACCGTTCTGGCCCGTATGTTCGTTGCCGGCGCTGTCTTTACACTGGCCGCCGGGTTTCTGATTCCTGAAAGAGATACCGGCATCCTGCTTGGGCGTGGGTCGATCCAGCTTGTCCTCGCCGGGAAGGGTGGTACCGCCGCGCTCTACACGTTGCCGGAGCGCGCTGGCAGGCGGCTGTCTGGTTTCTATCAGGATGGCGTGGCACGGCGGCTTGCACAGCCTGTCGAACCGGTGCCGGTGCGGAATGAAGATGGCACGACTGGCCACAGGCATCGGCTTCCTGACGGGCGCAATGTGACAGTGGTGACCCACAGGCGTGGTCTGACTTCGGCCTGCCTGTCAGGCGCGAACCTGGTGATTGCGCTTGCGACGGCGGATTATCTGTGCCGCAGCGGCGTGCCACTATTCAGCCTCGCCGGGCTGCCGCGCGACAATTACCGGTTGCAGGTGGGCGAGGGCGAACTGGTCGCCCGTGACACTTCTGGTCAGTATTTTCGGATCAATCCGGTGAGTCGGCCCTGAACCTCAACATCGTCCGTCTGGAAATATCTGGTTTCATAACTCGGGTTTTCAGCCTGCAGTCCAATCCGGCCAGGCTCCTTCAACAGTGTCTTCAGCGTAGCTTCCTGCTTCTGGATCAGGGCGACGACGATATCACCATGGTTGGCCGTCTCGGCGCGTTCGATCACGACCGTGTCACCGTCGAGAATACCGGCTTCCATCATGGAATCACCCACGATCTCCAGCGCGAAATGCTCACCGCGGCCAAGCATGCTGGCAGGGACCTCAAGCTGGTTGCTCGGGTCGCTCAATGCCTCGATCGGCGTGCCGGCAGCGATCTTGCCGAGAAGCGGTAGCCTGACGGCATCCACTGCAGCAGCCACACTGCGACCAAAATCGGCTGCTGCCGAAGATACCGGCTTCAGAATTTCGATTGCGCGGGCACGGTTGGCCAGGCGGCGAATATAGCCACGCTCTTCAAGGCCCGAGACCAATCGGTGAATTCCCGACTTGGACGCAAGGCCGAGGGCATCGCGCATTTCATCGAATGATGGCGATACTTCACTCTTTTCAGCATGCGCCGTGAGATAATCGAGAAGCTCTTTCTGCTTGCGTGTCAGCATGGATCCAATCCTGCATTCCTGCCTCGTTCTGGTAATGTTCTAACAATGTTCATGCCGATTGGCAAGCACGCAGAACAAATCAAGATCGAGGCTCTACAGCAGCGGGTCGAGTCGCATTACCATGACAGCATCGCCAGCGGATTTTGGTGGATCGAACGCGGGGCGCACAATCAGTGCATTCGCATGTGCGTAAATGCCGATCATCGAGCTGTCCTGCTTGCGTGCCGGCTCAACAGTCAAGTTCCCCTCAATATCGACAGTGAGCGTCGAGCGAAGATAGTCCTGCCGCTGGTCATTTTCAGGCAGATCGCTGCCAAGGCGGGCGGTGACCAGTTCCGGCTCATAGCTTCCACCGCTGAGCCGGGCAATGGCCGGCCGCAGGAAGATATTGGCGCAGACCGCGCTCGACACCGGGTTGCCAGGCAGCCCCAGAAGGGGAATGCCGTCGATCTGTCCATGGATCAGCGGCTTGCCGGGGCGCATGGCAATCTTCCAGAAGCCAAGCTCGGTTCCGCTTGAGGAAAGGTCATCGACAACATGGTCGTGAACACCAACCGACGCTCCGCCCGTTGTTACGATCAGGTCGAGCGGCAACGGGGCGCTGCGGACCTGCTCGAGCATCGCGCCCGGGCGGTCACGGGCGATCCCCAGATCGACTGGCACGCCGCCGCAGGCGCGCACGAAAGCCGACAGGTAGGTTGCGTTGGAGGACACAATCTGGCCGCGCCCGGGCGTCTCTCCGGGGGTGACCAGCTCGTCACCCGTGGATAGCACGCCGACATGGGGGCGGGGCCACAGGCTGACATGGGTATGTCCTGCAGAGGTGGCCAGTGCGATCAGCCGCGCTGACATCACAGTACCGGCTGCGAGGATGATGTCCCCGGCTGTCACATCCAGTCCGGCTGGGCGGATGAAACGTCCTGCACGGGGCACTTCGCGAATGCTGACGGACGCGCCATCTTCTTCGGCGCTGGCATCGACATCTTCCTGAAGGATAATGCAATCCGCGCCGTCGGGTATGACTGCTCCGGTGAAAATCCGCACTGCCTGTCCGGCACCTAGCGTACCTGTCCACGGCCGGCCGGCGGCGGATTCGCCGATACGGGTGAGGGTGGTGCCGACAGCGCCGCAATCGGCCGCACGCGCGGCATAGCCGTCCATCGCCGATACCGGCTCGACCGGAAGGCTCAGGCGCGCGGCCACGTCTGATGCCAGCACGCGCCCCATCGAATCCGCAAGATGACAGATATCCGCCTGCCCCGGAGATAGCCCGGCGAGAATACGCTCGCGCGCCTTGGCGACTGGCAGAAGTTCCTGACTGCCACCCTTATTCGGCATTGAAATCGCCCGATTTACCGCCGGATTTATGTGTCAGCCTGATGGCGCCGATGGCCATGCCGCGGTCCACAGCCTTGCACATGTCGTAGATGGTCAGTGCCGCGACGGATACGGCGGTCATGGCTTCCATCTCGATGCCCGTGCGTCCGGTGACACGGCAGGTGGCGGTGATCCGGACCCCGGGCAGCGCCTCGTCCATTTTCAGATCGACGGCCACATGGTCGAGACCAAGAGGGTGGCAGAGCGGGATCAGGCTGGCGGTCTGTTTTGCGCCCATGATCCCGGCAAGCCGTGCCACACCAAGGACATCGCCCTTGCCGAACCCGCCCTCGGCGATTTTGGCCAGGGTCGAGGCCTGCATGGTGATCTCGCCACCCGCCACGGCGACACGGTCTGTTACCGGCTTGTCGCCGACATTGACCATATGCGCCTTGCCGTCGGCATCGAAATGGGTGAGATCGGACATAATCGGCTCCTGTGGCTAGTGCCGGGGTGGTACCGGGTTAGCAAGAATGGTTTTGGTGGCCGCTGCCACGTCATCGGCCCTCATCAGGGACTCGCCGATCAGGAAACAGCGTGCGCCGGTGTCGGCCATACGCGCGAGATCGGCAGGGGCAAACAGCCCGCTTTCGGCGACGGCAATCCGGTCTGAAGGTAGTGCCGGCAGCATGGCCGCGCCAACATCCAGCGAAATCTCCATCGTCTTCAGGTTGCGGTTGTTGATTCCCATCAGCGGTGATTTCAGACGGCAGGCGCGCTCGAGCTCGGACGCGTCATGCACTTCGATCAGAACATCCATGCCGAGTTCCATGGCACAGGCTTCCAGTTCCAGCGCCTGGTCATCCTCCAGTGCTGCCATGATCAGCAGTATGCAGTCGGCACCAAGAGCGCGGGATTCGGTGATCTGGATCGGGTCAATCATGAAATCCTTGCGCAGAACGGGCAGGCTGACGGCAGCGCGCGCCGCGACGAGATAGTCGGGCGATCCCTGAAACCACGGCCCGTCGGTCAGCACCGACAGGCAGGTTGCCCCACCGGCCTCACAGGCAGCGGCAAGGGTGGCGGGCTCGAAATCAGCGCGGATCAGGCCTTTCGAGGGCGAGGCCTTCTTCAGCTCGGCAATCAGCCCGTATCCCTCCCTCGAGGCTTCGGCAAGGGCAGCTGCGAACCCGCGGACCGGATCGGCGGCTGCGGCTGCAGTCTCAAGATCAGCAAAGGACGTGGCAGCGCGGAAGGCGGCCACCTCGTCACGCTTGCCGTCGATGATTTTGGCGAGCACGTCGGTCATGTCAGGAGGCGTCCCCGCTGTTGGTGATCGCAACCAGCCTGTCGAGCGCGGCGCGTGCTTTTCCTTCGGCGATGGAGGCTTCGGCCCGGGCCGCCGCGTCCTGCAGATTATCAGCATGGCCGCCGCCAACGAGCGCCGCTGCGGCATTCAGGATGACGACGTCGCGATAGGGACCGGTGGCGCCCTCGAGAACATTCTTCAAACTCTCGGCGTTTTCTTCTGGCGTGCCGCCATGGAGCTCTGAAATCGGCACTGTTGCCAGCCCCAGATCATCTGGTGAGATGGTGAATTCGCTGACCGTGCCATCGACAAGGGCGGCGACCTTTGTCTCGCCAGTGGTCGAGACTTCGTCCAAGCCGTCGGCGCCATGTACCACCCAGGCATGCGTGGTTCCCAGATTGGCCAGCGCATGGGCAAACGGGACGCACAGCTCGGGAGCGAATACTCCGACCATGATCCGCTTTACCAGCGCCGGGTTGGCCAGCGGTCCCAGCATGTTGAAGATGGTGCGCACGCCAAGCTCGGCCCGTACTGGTCCGACATGACGCATTGCCGAATGGTGGCGCGGGGCCATCAGGAAGCAGATGCCGGCCTCGTCAAGCGCGCGGCTGACAAGTGCCATCTCGCAATCCAGCTTGATGCCGAGGCTGGACAGCACGTCGGCGGCGCCGCTTTTCGACGAGACGGCCTTGTTGCCATGCTTGGCAACGCGCACACCGCAACCGGCAACAACAAAGGCCGTGGCAGTAGAGATGTTGTAGGTGCCGATGCCGTCGCCGCCGG
>JAKMFG010000160.1 GCA_022425565.1 Alphaproteobacteria bacterium | reverse complement strand
TGCCGGAGCCACCTTTGCCTCGGTGCAATATTCGATCTTTCCGCTCCTCTGGGTGCTTCTTGGCGGGGCGGGAACGGTTCTGGGCCCCTTCATCGGCACGCTGTTCATGTTCTATCTGATCGACCTGTCGAGCGAACTCACAACCGCCTATATGCTGATCGCCGGCCTTGTTCTCGTCGCGCTGACCCTGTTCGCGCCGCAAGGCCTTGTCGGCGAGCTGCGGCGTCGGACGCTGAGGTGGCTGCCATGAGCCTTCTTTCGACAAGGGATCTCAGCCGGCATTTTGGCGGCCTGAAGGCTGTCGAGAGCGTGGATTTCGACCTTCCTGCAGGCCAGGTGCGCGCGCTGATCGGGCCAAACGGTGCCGGCAAGACAACCTTTGTCGGCATGCTGTCGGGACGCATCCCGGCAAGCCGTGGCCAGGTGACCTTTGACGGCCGCGACGTCACCATGGAACCGGCACATCGCCGGATTCGCGCCGGTATGGCCTATACGTTCCAGATCACGTCGGTCTATGGCCGCCTGCCGGTGACCGAGAATGTGGCACTGGCCATGCGCTGGCGCACGGGCGGTGACGAAGCCGAAACGAAACACCGGGTCGAAGAGGCACTGGAGCGGGTCGGGATCGCCGACCGCGCCGACCAGCTGGCGGGTGATCTGAGTTATGGTCACCAGCGGCTTCTTGAAATCGCAATGGGGCTGAGCCAGAGCCCGCGCCTGCTGATCCTCGACGAGCCGACACAGGGCCTCGCCGACAGCGAGATTGCCGATTTCATCGCGTTGATCCGCAGTCTCGCTGGCGAAATGACCATCCTGCTGATCGAGCACAACATCAATGTCGTCATGCAGACGGCGGATGCCATCACCGTGTTGAATTCCGGCCAGGTGCTGGCCGAGGGCACGCCTGACGAGATTCGCGCCAACGCCGCTGTCCAGGCGGCCTATCTGGGGACGGGCTGATGCTGACGGTGAACGCACTATCTTCGGGGTATCAGGGTGCGAAAGTGCTGCACGAGGTATCCTTTGACGTAGGGGCAGGTGAAATCGTGTGCCTTCTCGGCCGGAACGGGGCCGGAAAGAGCACCTGCCTGAAGACCATCATGGGGCTGATCCGTCCGACCGGCGGGCGCGTCGAGTGTGACGGCGTCGAGGTCTCGAGCCTTCCCGCCAACGAAGTGCCGCGGCATGGCATCGGCTATATTCCGCAGGGGCGCCGGCTGTTCGCCGAGCTGACCGTCGCGGAAAATCTCGAAATAGGACTGATGGTCAACGGCAAGGACCATGCCTTCCGCGAGCAGGTGCTGCAGATGTTCCCACGGCTTCGCGAACGGCTGAACCAGCGCGCCGACACGCTGTCGGGTGGCGAGCAGCAGATGCTGGCCACCGGCCGCGCGCTGTGCATCAACCCGTCCGTGCTGCTGCTCGACGAGCCGACCGAGGGATTGCAGCCGTCAATGATTGAACAGATCAGGCAGGCCGTTACCGCGCTGCGTGATCGCGGCGTCGCCATCCTGCTGGTTGAACAGCGCGTTGATGCGGTGCTGTCGATTGCCGACCGCGTGGTGTTTCTTGAGAATGGCCGCAGCCATGATCCGGTCAGCGCGGCTGCGCTGCGTGACGATCCCGATCTCCTGCATCGTTTTGTCGGGGTCTAGGCAGCCGCTTGGCTAGATAATCCGCTCCAGAAGCTGCACCAGCTGACGCTGCTCCCCATCGTCCAGTGGCGCCAGCGTCTGGCGTGACACCTCGGTGGCCTGCGCCACATATTTCCGATACATCGCGCGTCCCTTGCGGGTTGGTGCCAGCATAAGCCGCCGCTTGTCGCTCTCCAGCGGGGCAGAGCTGATCAGCTCGCGAGAGCGCAGCCTGTCGACGACCCCCTTGATCGTCGCAACATCCATCGATGTCAGCCTGCCAAGCTCGTTCTGCGAGGCCTGCCCCAGCTCACACAGTTTTGCCAGCGCGGCAAACTGGGTCGGTGTCATTTCCGGGATCAGGGCCGAAAAAATCGCGATATGCCGCTGTACCGCACGGCGCATGACAAACCCGACCTGGCGCTCGAGGATATATGTGTCATTCTTGTCCATGATTGGCCCCCAATGATTGGCCCCGATGATTGGCTCGGATGATTGGCCCCGATTATTGGCCCGGATGATTGGCCCGGGCCGGCTCTTCCGGCCTGCGGCGACATGACAGTCTACAAGCACCTGATGCGCGGCTATTGACGGTTGACACTATCAGACACGCATAGCACAGTCTATTAGTACACAAACAAATTATGCAGCAAAATCAATCCGGTCGACCCATGTCATATTTACGACCACATCGACTTGAAGACGCCCTTGATTGGCTCGCGGCCGAAAGCCCGCTTGTGATGGCCGGCTGCACCGATATCTACCCGCTTCACCAGACGCCGTCTCTCGATGGGCCGCTTCTCGACATCACCGGCCTCGACGAGCTTCGCGGCATTTCGACTGTCGATGGCTGGCGCCGTTTCGGCGCTGCCACAAGCTGGACCGATATCCTGCGCGCAGACCTGCCCGCGGCCTATGGCGGGCTCAAGGCCGCTGCCCGCGAGATCGGCGGCGTGCAAATTCAGGCCAGCGGTACCATTGGCGGCAATCTGTGCACAGCGTCGCCGGCCGGGGACAGCATCCCCTGCCTGATGACGCTCGATGCCGAGATCGAGCTTGTTTCGCATCGCGGTGCGCGGCGCCTTCCCCTCGCCGATTTCCTGACGGGCCCGCGGCAGACAGCATGCGGCCCGGATGAACTGGTGACGGCCGTCTATGTCCCGTCGGATTCCGAAACGGGCACAGGCGGGTTTGAAAAGCTGGGCGCGCGCCGGTACCTGGTGATTTCCATCGCCATGACGGCGGCACGGCTGACCATTGCCAACGGACGGATCGAGGATGCCGCGATCTCGGTCGGTGCCTGCGCGCCCGTCGCGGTCAGGCTTGCCGAGATTGAAGCCGGATTACGCGGGATGGCCTGCGATTTGGCCGGGGATTTCATTCGGGACAGCAGGTCCGGCATCAGGGCGGCGCTATCACCAATCGATGATGTGCGTGGCACAGCCGGATACCGGCGTGATGCCGCTGCCGAGATCGTGGTGCGGCTGGTTGAAAGATTATGCGAGGACTTCGGGTGATGGACGGGCTTCACGACAATAA
>JAKMFG010000146.1 GCA_022425565.1 Alphaproteobacteria bacterium | reverse complement strand
GTCGTATCCGACTTTGGCACGGTTGAATATTTCGCCGTCGAGACGATCACGCTCGGTATTTTCAATGTCTGGCTCGGCATGAACAATATCGTCGCCGCGGCGCAGATTTCCCTGTTTGGATTTGTTTTTATCCTCAGCCTTCTGGGTCTCGAGCTCTATGCGAGGGCGCGCCAGCGTTATTCCGGTGGCACACGCAAACATGCCGGCCTGACCCATATGGCTCCCTCAAGCCGTGGTCAGATCGCCTGCATAGGCGTCTGTGTGCTTCCGCTGCTGACCGGCTTTGTTATTCCTGTCGGCGTGCTGCTGAAGCTGGTGATGGCCGGGCCGATCGGCACGCAATTCGCGCCTGTCTATGGCACCATTCTCGCATCCTTGGGCATGGCGGCCTCGGCCGCGTTGATCATCGTATTGCTATCGACCCTGATCGTCATTGCCGCGACCTATCGCGGTGGGGCGTTTGTCCGCCAGCTGGCTGTGGCAGCCTCGACCGGATATGCCATTCCGGGAACCATGCTGTCGATCGGTGTCCTGATATTTGCCGGCATCATCGACCGGTCCTGGTCCGGCATTGTCGGCGACCAGAGGGCAACGCTTCTGCTTGGCGGGGCAGGCGTTCTGATGACGGCCTACATCGTCAGGTTCCAGGCCGTTGGTTACGGGGCGATGATGTCCGGCGTCCGCCGCCTGCCTGACAATATGATGAATGCCAGTCGTGTTCTGGGGCAGGGGTTCGGCGCAAGCCTGAAACGCGTAGTCATGCCCTTGCTCAGCGGTTCGATGCTGGCGGGCGGCCTGCTTGTCTTTGTAGATGTGATGAAGGAACTGCCCATCACCCTTCTTCTGCGCCCGTTCGATTTCGAGACGCTGGCGACCTACACCTATCAGTATGCCAAGGATGAAATGCTCGAGGAGGCCGCGCTTCCTGCCCTGATGGTCGTCATGGCCGGGCTGATTCCGGTGGTTCTGATGAACCGGATGTTGCGGCGCGCGGGGTAGACGCCTGACAGCCTGCATGGTTTATTGACGCCCGGAATTTCCGGTCGTTCCGGAAGCATGTGCCAGACAATGAGGTATCCAGATGGGCGTTGTTGCCTGCGTTGAGGATTTGCGCAAACAGATGCAGCGGCGCGTGCCGCGCATGTTCTACGATTATTGCGAGAGCGGGTCCTGGACCGAGTCGACCTTCGAGGCGAACGAGACCGACCTGCAGGCCATCAAGTTCCGCCAGCGCGTTGCCATCGATGTGTCGGAGCGTAGCACCGCCATGAAGATGCTCGGGCAGGATGTGCCGATGCCTGTGGCGCTCGCCCCTACGGGCCTGACCGGCATGCAGCATGCCGATGGTGAAATTCTTGCCGCACAGGCGGCCGAGGCGTTTGGCGTTCCCTTCACCTTGTCCACCATGTCGATCTGCTCGATTGAGGATGTGGCCGCCAATACCAGCAAGCCTTTCTGGTTCCAGCTCTATGTGATGCGTGACCGCAACTTCATCCGCAATCTTGTCGAGCGTGCCAAGGCCGCGAACTGCTCAGCGCTGATGATCACCCTCGATCTTCAGATCATGGGCCAGCGCCACAAGGATATCCGCAACGGCCTCTCCGCTCCGCCGAAGTTGACCCTTCGCAACATCGCAAACCTCGCGACCAAGCCGTCCTGGTGCCTTGGCATGCTTGGCACCAAGCGGCGACAGTTCCGTAACATTGTCGGACATGTCGAAGGGGTGAAGGACATGTCATCGCTGGCCAACTGGACTACCAGCCAGTTCGACCCCCGCCTGTCATGGGAGGATGTCGCCGAAATTCGCAGGATGTGGGACGGCAAGGTCATCCTGAAGGGAATTCTCGATGCCGAGGATGCGAAGCAGGCGGTGAATGTCGGGGCCGATGTGATCGTCGTCTCCAACCATGGCGGACGGCAGCTTGATGGCGCCGCTTCTTCCATTGCCGCCCTTCCGGCTATCGTCGATGCTGTCGGCGACAAGACCGAGGTCTGGATGGATGGAGGTATCCGTACCGGACAGGATGTACTGCGCGCTGTCGCACTTGGCGCGCGTGGCACGCTGATCGGACGTGCATTCCTCTATGGGCTTGGCGCCGGTGGTCGCGCGGGTGTCACCCGCGTTCTCGAGATCCTGCACAAGGAACTCGACCTGACCATGGCGCTGTGTGGTCGTTCGAACCTGTCCGAGGTCGACGACACAATCCTGCTGAAATAGCCGGCCTGCTGAAATAGCCGGGCGCAGGACGCCTCAGTCCAGCACGGGAATCTCGCGCGCGGCACGCCGGGTCAACAGCTCGGCTCCGGCATTGGTCAGCAGGATGTTTTCCTCGGCCACCATCATGCGTGGGGCGCCGTCCGCGGCTGCATAGATCACAGACGGCTCGAGTGTCAGCACCATTCCGGCGGCAAGCTCTGTCGTGTCCCAGGCGGCATGAGACGGCGTTTCCGTCAGCTGGATTCCCAGCCCGTGCCCGTATCGCCCGACATCATCGCCCTCGACCGCGTCGGTTCCGTCCGGACGCAACACAGCATCCATCGCATGGAACAGGTCGCGCGCGGCGATCCCCGGCCTGACGACATTCAGCGCGGCCTCGACGGCATCATCGAGCCGGTAATGCGCATCCCGCACGGTTTGCGACGCGCTGCCGATGGCAAAATTACGGTCGAAATCACAAAAATAGCCGTCCCAGACGCATCCTGTGTCCAGCATCAGTACATCGCCGGCGGCAAGCGGCCGGTCACTTGGCGGGGCAATGATATCGTCATAACCGTCCGGGCCGGCGCTGCCGACCAGATAGCTCACATCATCCACGCCTGTTCCAAGTGCCTCGGACTTGAACCGGCGGAACAGACCGGACAGCGGAATGCCCGCTCCGACCCATTCCGGCAGCCCTTCGAACACATCACAGGCAAGCCCGCAGATATGCCTGATCTTGGCGATCTCGCGGTGCGACTTGACCATGCGGATTCGCTGCACGGCCGCCGTCATATCGTGAAGCGCCATGTCTGGCATGCTGTCTTGCATGCTTCCCTGTAGCGCAAGGAAATCGGCCAGCGGCATGCGAAGTGCTGTCTCGCGTCCCATCATCATGCCAAGGCGTCCGGTCGTGCCGAGATAGCGTTGCAACACATCCCGCAACAGGCTGATGCCGTCATCCTCGGCAGCAGGCGATGACCAGGTGATGACCTCTTCGGCAAAACAACTTCGCATCAGCGGCCCGCCGATCGAGGGGATCACTGCCACCGGTTTGCCTTCGGGTGGCAACACGAGAAACCAGGGACGGGTCGGGCTCTGCCAGAACGGGGTGAGGAAGCCGGTGAAATAACGAATCTCCGGTTCGGATGCGAACAGCATCGCATCCACACCCTCGCGTGCCATGGCGGCCTGCATCGCCTCGCAGCGGGCGGCGAACTCGTCATCGGGAAAGCCGCGTTCCGGGGCCGTCATTATGCTGCCTCGATGATACGCTGGTAGAATTCAGGATCGGTCGCGCCCTCGGTCCCGGCAAGCAGGATCACCGAATCCTTGCCAAAGCCAAGCTGTTTCCATGCCGCCGGGTCGGCATGCGCGGCAAGGCATGCGGCAAGGCCTGAGGTGCTGCATTCACCTGCCTCGATCGATGGTGTTCGACGATGGAACCAGCGCATCAGCGGGGCGACAGCGTCATCGCCAATGGTGATACAATGGCTGACCGTCGGCTTCATGATCTCCCATGCCAGCGTCGAAACCTCGCCGCAGGACAGGCCGGCCATGAGTGTTTCCTCGGTGATGTCGACAAGTGTGGGCGCGCCGGCCACGAGGCTGTCACGCATGCAGGCCGACATGTGTGATTCCACCGAGATCATCTTGCCGAGATCGGCCCCGGCCGCCTGCCAGAGTGGGGCGATCAGTCCGGCCGCCAGCCCGCCGACCCCAACGGGAAGGAAGGCATGGCTTGGCGTCTTGCCACCAAGCTGGTCCAGCGCCTCGCGCGCCATCAGCGTATATCCCGCCATCACGGTCAGCGGCACCTCGGTATAGCCCGGCCATGATGTGTCAGAGACGATCTGCCAGCCATGCGCGGCGGCGTCCTCCTTGCAGGCGGCCAGCGATGCCTCGTAATTGCCGTTGATCCGGACCACATCGGCGCCAAAGGCGGCCATGGCCTCTTCGCGCGCCTTGCTGACATGCGCATGGATATAGATTTTCGCCTTGCATCCGGCGCGTGACGCGCCCCATGAAACCGACCTGCCATGGTTGCCGTCGGTTGCGGTGGCGACGGTGACATCGGTGATGCTGCCGCCGGCGGCCTCGGCCTGCCTGGCAAGCTGCGCCACCGCATAGGCCCCGCCAAGCGCCTTAAAGGAGCCGAGCCCGAACCGTGCCGCTTCATCCTTGAAGACGACCCGCGCCACGCCCAGCCGTTCGGCGATTTCCGGAAGGTCGTGAAGCGGGGTCGGGGCATAGCCGGCCCAGCCAGTGATCTCGTCTGCTGCAGCGCGCATCATCGCGTCATCCAGCGAGCCTGCCCTGTTCGGGAACGGGCCGGGGGCGTGTGAAGGATTGGCGTCGATGGAGAAGCCTGCCGCGGCAGCGGCGATGTCCAGATGGTCGGTCATGTCGGTGTCCTAGTATTTTCCTTTTTTGGTGGCGCCGGCGTAGAAGATCTTCGACAGCTCGTCATTCGTCATGTCGCGGAAGGCGATATCCTCTGGCGCCATTTCCCTTTTTGTCCGTGCGGCTTCGGTGTGGTGGCCGCCAAAATCCGTGCCGCGTGCCGTCTGCACCCAGATCTTGCCGATCACCTGCTCCACCGCCGGGGTGATATAGCTCTGGATGGCAAAGCCGACCCGCCGCTTGCCGGACATGTTCGGGCCCGACCCGTGCACCACCCGCGGGTGGTGAAGCGACAGCTGTCCCGGCTTCAGCGGCACCGGCACGGTGGCGGCCTCGTCGACATCCGGCACCGTCTGGCCACGGGTCAGCATATTGTCCTCGCCAAAGGTGTCGACATGCTCGACCAGCGGCGCGGTATGCGTTCCCGGCACCATTCGCATGCAGCCATTTTCTTCGTTCACATCGCTGATCGCCAGCCAGGCGGTGACCCAGCTATGCGGCTCCAGCCCGATATAGCGGGCATCCTGATGCCAGCTGATAAAGCCTGTGGTCTCCGGTTCCTTGATGAACAGGGTGGTGCCGGCGACAAGGATATCCGGCCCGATCACATCCTCCACCGCATCGAGGATACGCTGGTCATGCGCAATCCGGTCCAGTACCGGCAGCACGTAATGCGCGTTGTTGCGCCCGGCCGCCTGCAGCTGCTCGCCATGTGCCGCTTCGGCGGCGTCGAGCTCGGCATGGATCTGCGCCACTTCTTCGGCGGTGAAGATGTCGATCGGGGCGACGATCCCGTCGCGTTGATAGGCGGCCTGCTGCGCCTCGGTCAGTCTTTTCGGCATAAGTCGTTTCCCTGATAACCGGATATGACATTAGCCACGGAACTGGCGCGCTGGCAAAGGGTTTGCGTGGCCCGATTTTTCGACTAGCCTCTGCCCGTTCACAGGATGCAAACCACCTCTCGCAAAGGATGAACGAGATGAGCGGACATGGCTATGAGAGCGGACGGCTGAACCTTCCCTTTGTGGGGCTGTGCAGCTTCGGCAAATATCCCTACCAGCCTGACTGGAATTCGATCGACGCCGACTTCGCCATCCTCGGTGCGCCCTTTGATTTCGGCACGCAGTTCCGCGCCGGCGCACGCTTCGGGCCGCGCGGCGTGCGCGAGGCCTCGACCCTGTTCTCCTTCGGTCATGCCGGCGCCTATGACCATGAGGATGACGTTACCTATCTGGAGAATGACAAGGTGCGGATCGTCGATATCGGCGATGCCGACATCGTGCATACCGACACGGTGAAGAGCCACGCGAATATCGAGGCCGGGGTGCGCGCCATCCTTGCCGCCGGCGCGGTGCCGGTGGTGATCGGCGGCGACCATTCGGTGAACATCCCCTGCATCAACGCCTTTGACGGGCAGGAGCCGTTCCATCTGGTGCAGATCGACGCGCATCTGGATTTTGTCGATGAACGGCACGGCGTGCGCTACGGCCATGGCAACCCGATGCGCCGCGCCGCCGAAAAGCCTTATGTCACCGGCCTGTCGCAGGTCGGTATCCGCAACGTGTCATCCACCGCCCGCGACGGCTATGAGGATGCGCGCGCGATGGGCTCCGACATCGTTTCGGTGCGCCAGTTCCGCAAGATGGGGGTGGATGCGATGCTGGACCGCATCCCCGAAGGCGCGCGCTATTACGTGACCATTGATATCGACGGGTTCGACCCGTCGGTCGCGGCCGGCACCGGCACGCCGTCGCATGGCGGGTTCCTGTATTACGAGATGCTGGAATTCCTCGACGGGCTGACCAGGCGCGGCAACATCGTCGGGGTGGACCTTGTCGAGGTCGCGCCGGACTATGATTTGACGGGCAGCACCACGACGCTGGCAGCGCAGCTGCTGCTCAACCTGATCGGCCGCATCGCCGAGAACAGGTGAGGGGGGGCTGTCCCCTCCGCCCGGATCACTTCCCGACGATCATCTCGTCCGTGCCGAACGGGAAGTTGGTGATGTTCTCCGCCCCGTCCTCGGTGATGATCAGGATGTCGTGCTCGCGATAGCCGCCGGCCCCCGGCGCGCCCTCGGGCAGCATGATCATCGGCTCCATCGAGACCACCATGCCGGGCTCCAGCACCGTGGTGATGTCCTCGCGCAGCTCGACCGACGCCTCGCGCCCGTAATAGTGGCAGAGCACGCCGAAGCTGTGGCCATAGCCGAATGACCGGTATTTCAGCAGGTCCCATTCCGCATACATCTTGTTGAGCTCGCTCGCCACATCGCAGCAGCGCGCCCCCGGCTTCAGCAGTTCCATGCCGCGGACATGCACCTCGCAGTTCTTCTGCCACAGGTCGTAATGCGCGTTCGAGGCGTGGCCGCAGAACAGCGTGCGTTCCAGCGCGGTGTAGTAGCCAAATATCATCGGGAAGGTGTTGAGCGAGAGGATGTCGCCGGCCTCGACCAGTTTGTTGGTGACCGGGTTGTGCGCGCCGTCGGTGTTGATGCCCGACTGGAACCAGGTCCAGGTGTCCATCAGTTCAACGAAGGGGAAGCTCTCGGCAATGCCGCGGACCATGGCCGATGTCGAGGCCAGCGCGATCTCGTGCTCGGAAACGCCGGGCTTCACCGCCTCCATCAGCGCGCGCCCGCCGACGGCACACATGTCGGCGCCCTTGCGGATCAGCACATGCTCCTCGGCAGACTTGATGGTGCGAAGCGACATGGCAGAAGCCGCGCAGTCGACAAGCTCGACACCGGGGAAATGCTCTTCCAGCAGCATCTTCAGATCGAGGTTCACCTCATCGAACTCGATGCCGAGGCGCTTGATGCCGGGCAGCAGGTCCTTCAGCGCAGTGAAATAGCTGTCACGGCGCCAGTCGGTATAGGTGACGTTGTCGCCGACCGAGCGTCGCCAGGGCTGGCCGCCATCGATCGCAGCCGACACGGTGGTCACGCCGTCGCGGGTCAGCACCGCGCCGTAGCGCCGCCCGAACTTGCAATAGAGGAAGCCGGAGAAATAACAGATATTGTGATAGGAGGTGAACAGGCAGGCATCGATGCCGGCCTCGTCCATGCGCGCCTGCATGGCGTCGCGGCGGCGCGCCATCTCGCCGTCGGAAAAGGGTGAATAGGTCTTCTCGCCATTGTGCCAGCGGGTCACGTGGATCAGTTCATCGGCAGCCATGTCTTGGGCCTCCCTTACGCTAGAAGCGCGTCCTGACCGTCTCGGGTGCAGACGCGGAAAATAACCGTCGCAAGTTGCGACATCGCTGCCGGATAATGGGTTTGCGCGCGCGCGTCAACCACGGCTGTGACTGAAGCTGTAACGGTGCCCGTGACAGTGCGTGTTGTGGTGCCTGTTGTGGTGCCTGTTGTGGTGCCTGTTGTGG
>JAKMFG010000128.1 GCA_022425565.1 Alphaproteobacteria bacterium | reverse complement strand
GCTTGTCGTCAGCGCCCGTGACGAAAAGGATCGGCAGACCATTTTCGACTCGCTGCCGGCAAATCTGCCACGCGTTCTGTCTGTCTGTCGGCTGGATATGGATTCCGAAGGTCTGCTGCTGCTGACGAATGACGGCGGACTGGCGCGCCACCTCGAGCTCCCCAGCACTGGCTGGAGCCGCAAATACCGGGTCCGCGTACAAGGTCATGTCAATCCCGAGGCGCTGGAAGCACTGGCCGACGGCATTACCGTCGACGGCATCCGCTATGGCGAGATCAATGCCCGCCTCGACCGCCAGATGCCAAGCAACGCCTGGGTCAACATCGCCATCCGCGAGGGCAAGAACCGCGAGGTACGCCGGATCATGGAGCATCTTGGCCATCAGGTCAGCAGGCTGATCCGGGTGTCCTATGGACCGTTCCAGCTTGGCGATCTGGAGAGCGGCGGCGTCGAGCTGGTGAAACCACGTATTCTTGCCGACCAACTGGGTCTCGCCGCGCCGGAAACACCGACCGGCACAGCCACGGCGCGCAAGCCCACCCGCCGGCGTACCGCATCCGGACCACGAAAGTCCGGACATAAGCCGGCAACGGCATCTTCGTCCAAACCATCTTCAGGGGCATCGCGAAATGCGAATCATCGCCGGTCGTCATCGCGGAACAAAACTGGTCGAACCAGCGGGCGCTAGCACCCGGCCAACCGCCGACCGCGTGCGCGAGTCCCTGTTCAACATTCTGACAGGCGGCCGCTTTGGCGAAGCCTTGATTGATGCCCACATCATCGACGCCTTCGCCGGAACCGGCGCACTGGGCCTTGAGGCGCTGTCCCGCGGCGCGTCCCGCGCCAGCTTTATCGAGCAGGGCCCCGGCGCATTGAAGACCTTGCGGGCGAATATCGCCCGGCTCGGGCGCGAGGCTGACGCTGCTGTAATATCCGGTGACGCCACAAAAATCGCCAGCTGGCGCGGTGATGCCGCCAGTCTGCTTCTTGCCGACGCGCCCTATGGCAGCGGTGCCGGGCTAACGGTGACAGCACGGCTGGCAGAACTCGACGCACTCGCCCCTGGCGCGCTTGTGGTCATCGAAACGGAACAGGGCGAGAGCCATGACGAGACGGTGCTGGCCAATGCAGGACTGACCTTGCTGGATGACCGCCGCTATGGGCGGGCGCGGCTCCATTTCATGAGATACGAGGGATAAGGCGGACGCCCTATCGCCTTCCGAACAGCCTTTCAACATCCGCCAGCGACAGCCGTACCCAGGTCGGCCTGCCGTGATTGCACTGGCCGGAATTGGGGGTGGCCTCCATCTCGCGAAGAAGGGCGTTCATCTCGGCATCGTTCAGGCGCCGTCCGGCGCGCACCGACCCATGGCAGGCGATGGTCGCCAGAACATGAGCCAGCCTGTCCTCCAGCGTCCGGCTGCCGCCGAGCTCGACAAGTTCCTCGGCAATGTCACGGACCATGCGGGCCGCATCTGGCGCTCCTAAAAGCGCCGGCACACCGCGTACAAGAACGCTCCCCTCGCCAAATTCCTCGATCTCAAGCCCCAGCCCGGCCAGGAATTCGGCCTGCTCGAGGACTGCCTCGCGCTGGTCAGCGGGAAGATCGACCACTTCCGGGATCAGTAGAGCCTGTACAGCGACTCCGTCGGCTGCCATGGCCGCCTTCATCCGTTCCATAACCAGCCTTTCATGCGCCGCATGCTGGTCGATGATGGTGATGCCGTCACCCGTCTCGGCAACGATATAGGTCTTGTGAAGCTGCGCGCGCGCCGCGCCGAGAAGCGTCTCCAAGGCTACTTCCTCGGCGATCTCAGCCGAAGGCGGTGCCGATGGCGGCAGATCGGCGATCATCGCCGGGTCAGGGCGCGGCACTTGCGATGACAGCGGCGCCTGCCAGTCGTGCGGTGGGGCAGCGTAGCTTGCGGCCGGCGGTGCCGAGAAGCCAGACGGTCCCTGACGGCCTGCTGCAAACAGGCGCGATGCCGTTATCGCCCCCTCGCCGGTGCTGCGAACACCATTGTCCAGAAGCTGGGCAGATATCGCTCCAACCAGGAGCGAACGCACCCCGGCGGCATCGCGGAACCTGACCTCGGTCTTCGCCGGATGCACATTTACATCGAGCGATTCGACGGGAATTTCGAGGAACAACGCAGCCATCGGATAGCGTCCGCGTGGCAGCGTGTCGCCATAGCCTGCCCGAACTGCACCGGACAGCGACCGGTCCTGCACCGGCCGGCCATTGACAAACAGATAGATGGACCCGGGCGTCGGGCGGTTCATCGTCGGCAGGCTGATCATGCCACGAAGGCCGATATCACCGCGCCGCGCATCGATGTGGATGGCCTCGTCACCGAATGTACGCCCCATCACGGCGGCAAGGCGGCGTGCCCTGTCATTGCCGTCATCTTCGCCGATGTCGAGTTCACGCGTGCCCGACGGCAGGTCGAGCAGGGTCCGGCCATCGGCTTCGAGTGTGAAGCCGACCTGTGGCCATGCCATTGCAAGGCGGCGCACCACATCAAGACAGCGCCCCTGCTCGGTCCGCTCGGTCTTCAGGAATTTGAGCCGTGCCGGCACGGCCTTGAACAGCTGACGAACAGCCACACGGGTGCCACGGTCCAGCGCGGCCGGTTGCGGCATGCCAACATCACCTGCATCGACGATAATCTGCCAGGCTTCGGACGCGCCCTGCTGCACCGAGGTGATCTCGAGCCGCGATACGGCGCCGATCGAGGGCAGCGCCTCGCCGCGAAATCCGAGGAACCGGATGTCGTCAAGGCGGCCATCCGGCAACTTTGAGGTGGCGTGACGCCTTACGGCAAGACGAAGATCGTCTGCCGACATTCCGTGGCCGTCGTCACTGATGATGATTTCGTCGATGCCGCCTCGTGCCAGCGAAATGCGGATCGAGCCCGCGCCGGCATCCAACGCGTTTTCAGCGAGCTCCTTGAGCGCGCTTGCCGGGCGTTCCACAACCTCGCCGGCGGCGATGCGGTCGACAAGTGTATCGGGAAGCTGCCGGATCACAGCCATGGCGGTTATTCGCCGATGGTCAGCGGCTCGTCGCTCTGCAGGTCGATGGCGGGGGTGCCGCCTTCTGTCGGGAACATGCCCTCGCGCAGATTCTTGCGGAGCCGCTGGTCCTCGGCGAACTGGTCAAGTACCGGCCCGATATCGGGTAGCCCGCCGAACAGCATCTGGATCGGAAGGCGGCGCTCGAACTGGATGCCGTAGGTCTCCTCGTCCACCGTCTCGCGAATGTTGTCGGGGACCGAAGCGAAATCGAACAGCACCTCGTAGCCACCCTTGCTGCTGCCGACTTCAGACCCCAGCGTTGCAGCGGCTACCGTACGCGCATCAGTGGATGTTTCGGCATTTGCCTCGCCAGCGGCAGCCAGAAGTTCAGCAGAAGACGCTGTAAAGCTCGGCGGCAGTGACAGTGGCGGGCGAACCACAACCTCAAATTCGTCAGGCGAGGATTTTTCATCGCCGATGGCCTTGCGAAAATCGGAGCAGCCGCCAAGCGCGAGGACGGCGCCGCAGATTATCAGCCCCGCCATGGTGGAGCGCGGCATCGAAAGGCTGGTAATGAGCGTCATGTCGGTTCTGTCTCTCGTTCCAGAAAGAGGCTGGCGATCCATATCAGGGCTCCAACGGTGATCCCCGCATCGGCAATGTTAAACGCTGGCCAATGCCATGTTTGAACATAAACGTCGATAAAATCAACCACCTTGCCAAAGCGGATCCGGTCTATGGCGTTGCCGATCGCGCCGCCTGCAATCAGCCCGGCGCCCAGCCGTTCGCCAGGCCTGAACCCGGGCGCCTTCCAAATCATCCAGGCAGCCACAGCAAAGGCCAAAAACGACAGTAGGAACGGCATTGCGCTGCCACCGTTCGACAGCATGCCGAAGCTGATCCCGGGGTTCCAGACAGGTACGAAATTCAGGAACGGCAGGATTTCAACACGCTGTGGTGGATCGAACACCCAGCCGAGCATCACCTGTTTCGTAACCATGTCGGCAACAAGAACCGCAAGCGCGACAATTGTCACGCGACGGCGCAGCGGGCCCGGGCTGATGTCATCCTGCGGCTGCATTCACCACGTCATCACAGCGGTTGCAGATGCCGTCCTCGCTTGTCACTTCGGGCATGATCTTCCAGCAACGCGCGCACTTGCCGCCCTTTGCGGTGGCAAAAGCAACGGCCGCATTCTCGATTCCTTCAACGCGGAAGGCATCTGCCGGTGCGGCATCCGTGGTGATCCGTGCGTCGGATGTAATGAAGAGCGCCGCCGCATCCTCGCCAGCAAACAGTTGGGCACCGGCCGCATCGACATGCACCACTGGAGCTGCCTGTAACGAGGCACCGATAGCACCGTCGTTACGCGCCGCCTCAAGCGCGGTCGTCACCACCTGGCGCACCTGCCGGATACCGGCCCAGCGTTCGCCAAGAGCCGGGTCGAGCCAGCCATCGGGGATTTGATCATAGCTTCGCAGATGCACCGAATTCTCGATGTCCTGAGCACGGGCCTGCCAGGCTTCCTCAGCCGTGAAGACCAGGATCGGCGCAAGCCATGCCGTCAGGCGTTCATAGACCTCGTTCATCACCGTGCGACAGGCGCGCCGCTCGATCGAGTCGGCCGTGTCGCAATAAAGCCGGTCCTTGCGGATCTCGAAATAGAAGGCCGACAAATCGCTGTTACACAGCGTATGCAGTTCGGTGAAGATGCCGTGGAAGTCATATCCCTCGGTCATCTCGCGGATGCGGGAATCAATCTCGGCAAGACGGTGAAGCACCCAGCGTTCCAGTGCCGGCATCTGCTCGTACGAGACAGCCTCATCGGCGGCAAAGCCGTCAAGCGCACCCAGAAGATAGCGCAGCGTATTGCGGAACCGGCGGTAGTTGTCGGTGGTCCGCTTGATGATCTCCTGGCCGATCCGCAGGTCGTTGTAATAGTCCGAGCTAACAACCCACAGACGCAGGATATCCGCGCCGTTCTGGTCCATCACCTTCTGTGGGGTGACGACATTTCCGAGCGACTTCGACATCTTCCGGCCCTGCTCGTCGAGAACGAAGCCGTGAGTGAGAACGCCCTTATAGGGTGCACGACCACGGGTGGCGCAGGACTGCAGAAGCGACGAGTGGAACCATCCACGATGCTGGTCGGAGCCTTCGAGATACAGGTCTGCCGGGCT
This sequence comes from Alphaproteobacteria bacterium, assembly GCA_022425565.1. Lineage (GTDB taxonomy): Bacteria > Pseudomonadota > Alphaproteobacteria > Puniceispirillales > Puniceispirillaceae > UBA8309. The sequence continues at coordinate 257 of JAKMFG010000128.1, read as the reverse complement.
GACAAGATCGTTGCGCTGCTCGAGAACAAATGAATGGGTCGACCCAGAATCGAACCAGACATCGAGAATGTCGGTCACCTGTTCATATTCGGCCGGGTCGTAATCCGGTCCAAGGAACCGCGCCGGATCCGAAGAGAACCAGCAATCGGCACCCTCGTCACGCATCGCCTCGACCACACGGTCGATCACCGCCTGGTCGCGAAGCGGCTCACCGCTGGCCTTGTGAACAAACACCGTGATCGGCACGCCCCAGGCAG